>NZ_JBKGGU010000034.1:0-32397 GCF_052042015.1 Pseudomonas sp. SMV71
AGGGTGTGGGCTTGTTCCACTAGACTGATCCAGGCACAGAAAGCCCCGGTCATGCCCGCAACGGGCCGCTTAGGGATATCAACCATGCAATGGATCTTGACGCTGTTGGGCCTGGCTCTCGGCTGGGTGGTGGATGAGTCGCCCGCCGATGCGCTGATAGGCGCATTGGTGGGGCTTGGCATTGCCCAGGTGTTTCGCATCAGGTACCTGGGATCCGAGGCCGCCAGGCAGCAGGTTTTGCTGCAAGCGGCCCAGCAAGAGCTGGTCACGCTGGAGGCGCGTCTGGCGGTGCTGGAACGTGGCACGCTGTACGCTCCCCATGAGCCAGCACCGGCGCCCCAGGCCGCTGCGTCCCAGGCCCACGAACCTACCGTGCGCACCGAACCCGAACCCGAGCCGGAACCGGAATTGGTCTGGGAACTGCCGCCGGACCTCGGTCCGATCCCGGCAAGGGCCACGCACGCCAGCCAGCCGTTGCCCGACGACGTCTGGACCCCGGCGCCCGCCGCCTCCAGGCGCGAGTCCCGTAATTTCGACCCGGTAGAGCCCATTGCGCAACCGGCTGTGCCGCGAGGTCCGAATGTGATCGAGCGCGCCTTGGCCGGTGCGCGCAACTGGTTGTTCGGCGGCAACACGGTGCTGCGGGTCGGGGTCGTGCTGTTGTTTCTCGGCCTGGCGTTCCTGCTGCGCTACGCCACCGAAGGCATGGTGGTGCCGATAGAGCTGCGCTACGCCGGCGTCGCGGCCAGCGCGTTGGGGCTGCTGGGCCTGGGCTGGTGGCTGCGTCAGCGCAACAGCAACTATGCGTTGATGCTCCAGGGCACCGGGATCGCGGTGCTGTACCTGACGGTCTTCGCCGCCATGCGCCTGCATCCTCTGCTCGATTCCAAGGCGGCCCTGGGCTTGCTGGTGGCGGTCACGGTGTTTTCGGCGATCCTGGCGGTGGCCCAGAACGCCCTGGGTCTGGCGGCCGCGGCGGCGTTGGGCGGATTTGCCGCGCCGATCCTGACGTCCACCGGCAGCGGCAATCATGTGGCGCTGTTCAGCTATTTCATCCTGCTCAATGCCGGCATTCTTGTGATTGCCTGGTTCAAGGCCTGGCGCCTGCTGAACCTGATCGGCTTCGTCGGCACGTTCGGTATCGGCATCGCCTGGGGCCTGCGGTCGTATTCGCCGCAGCTGTTCTTCAGCACCGAGCCGTTCCTGATCGTGTTCTTCCTGATGTACCTGGCGATCGGCTTGCTGTTCACCCGGCGCAAACTGCTGGAAATGAGCGACGCCCCAGAGGATGACAGCCGCGAAGCCTTGCTGCGCTGGTCAGCGAGCAAAGGCGATTATGTCGACGGCACGATGCTGTTCGGTCCCCCGTTGGTGGCCTTCGGCTTGCAGCTCACGCTGGTGATGTTCCTCGATCTTGCCGCAGCGTTCAGCGCGCTGGTCCTAGGCATGATCTACATCGGCCTGGCCCGCGTACTGAAAGGTGGACGCGCCTTGCTGCTGGCCGAAACCTGCCTGGCGCTGGGGGTGATTTTTACCAGCCTGGCGATTCCCCTGGGGCTCGACGCCCGTTGGACCGCAGCAGCATGGGCGGTGGAAGGCGCGGGGATTTTCTGGCTGGGCCTGCGTCAGCAACGCCCCCTGGCCCGTGCGTTTGCCTTGCTGCTGCAACTGGGAGCGGCATGGGCTTTCTTCAGCGAACTGACAGCCGGCGAAAGCAGCCTGCTCCAAGGCTCTCCTTTGGGCGCGTTGATGCTCGGCGGCGCGTTGCTGTTCAGCTTCTATCAACTGCGCAAGGCTGCCCCCGAGCACACCATCAGTTGGGAGCGGCAGGTGCGACCGGTGTTGGCGGTGTCGGGGTTGGCTTCGCTCTATCTATTGGCTCCGCTGTTTTTCCTGACCCACGGCACGGCCATCGCCTGGGCGCTGGCCGGCCTGGCGACGCTGTTCGTGGGCCTGCGCCTGCAATCGCGCAGCTTCCTGTTCACTGCGTTTGCCATCCAACTGTTGGGCGGAGCGCTGTTCCTGTTGCGCCTGCGGGGGGCGCAAGGCGATTCAGCGGCGGTGCTCAATGCTGGCTGGAGCGGTTTGTTCAGCGCTTCGTTGATCGGCCTGGCGCTGATCGGCGGCATGTTGCTGGCGGCCCGCGATGAAATGGTGCGAAGCGACGTCCGCTTGTTGCGCGGCTTGTCGGTGGTGCTGCTGGCAGGATTGGTGCTGATCAACCTCGCCGTGCTGTTCGTCCTGCCTTGGCAGACCGCCAGTGGCGTGTGGGCCGCCAGCGGCCTGTTGATCATCTGGCTGAGCCTGTACCTGAAGCAGCGGGTGAGCTTTGTGTTCGGGCTGTTGCTGCAATTGCTCGGCGGTGCGGCGTTCCTGGTGGCGGGCCCCGCCTTGTTGGGGCCGCTCGATACCGAGGGTCTGCGGCCTCTGGCCCACAGCGGGTTCTGGACGCCATTGGTGCTGGGGTTGGCGGCGCTGGTGGGTGCATGGCGCTTGCAGCGCGGGCATTCGGCGGCGCAATTCGAGGCCTTGAGCTTGCGCCGTTTGTCCGAGTTGCTGCTGGTCTGGGGTGCCGGTTGGTGGGCGTTGGCGTGGGTCAGCGAAGTGCTGCGCTTTGCCCCGATGAACCTGCAAGGCAGCCTGTTGCTGTTGGTCGCGGCGCTCAGCGTGGCGGTGTGGACCGTGCTGGCGCAGCGTCTGAAGTGGCCGGCCCTGGGGCTGCTGTGTACGTTGCTGATACCTGCGGCGGGCTGTGTGCTGGTCGCATCCTGGCACAACCGTTATCACCCGGCTGCGGACTTTGGCTGGCTCGCCTGGCTGGCTGTGTCTGGCGTGCATTTCCTTTCCCTCAAGCGTCTGGCGTCGAGCTTGCCGGCCCAGGCACGCAGCACGGCTCATGTGCTCGGCTGCTGGTTGTTGATCGGCGTGCTGGCGCTGGAGCTGCGTTATGGCCTGCTGCTGTTGTCAGAGCAATACAACGCCTGGCGCTGGCTGGGTTGGGCGATCCTGCCGAGCCTGTACCTGGTACTGATGGCCGCGCCACGCGCCTGGCCATGGCCGGTGTCGGCCCAGCCGCGCGAATATCGCGTCTACGCGGCGGCACCCCTGGCGCTGTTGATGCTCGGTTGGTTCTGGCTGGCCAATACGTTTAGTGACGGTGGCGCCGACCCGTTGCCTTACGTGCCGTTGCTCAATCCGCTGGAACTAGGCTTGCTGTTTGCCTTGTTCGGCGTGTACGTGTGGGCGCGCAGTGCGCTGGCACAATTGGCGATCCGTTGGGCCCATGCCGAGCACGTCGCCCAATTGATCGCCGGTGTGTCGTTGTTCGCGTTCTTTACCGCGCTGGTGATGCGCAGCGCTCACCATTGGATTGGCGTACCGTTCGAGCTCGACGCACTGCTCGAATCGATGTTCGTGCAGGCCGGGCTGTCCATCATTTGGACCCTGATCGCTCTGGGCCTGATGATCGGTGGGCATTTGCGCCACCGCCGTGAGGTGTGGCTGATCGGTGCGGCGTTGATCGCCGTGGTGGTCGCCAAGTTGTTCTTTGTCGAATTGAGTAACCGTGGCGGTCTGGCGCGGATCGTGTCGTTCATCGGCGTCGGCGTGCTGTTGCTGGTGGTGGGCTACTTCGCACCGCTGCCGCCAAAACGTCCGGAAACGGTCCCGCCGACGGAACCGCCAATGCCTGTCAATGAGGGAGTGTCATCTTGAGTCGCACGTTGAGTCGGATCGGCCTGGGGATGGTCGGATTGTGGGTGGCCTTGTCGGCTTCGGCCCAGGAGCAACCGGCGGATTTCGCCCACCAGGTGCCGTTGGCCTTGAACGGCGAGGGGCCGTGGTATCGCCTGCCGCTGCCGCTGGACGTTCAACTGCAGGCGCAACAGACCGATCTGAGCGACCTTCGGGTCTTCAACGCGGCCGGGCAGGCCCAGGCCTATGCATTGGTCAAGGAGTCGGTGCAGAGTCGGGAAAACCGCACCCTCACCGACGTCAAGTGGTTTCCGCTGTACAACGCCGCCGATGACAACGAGCGCGCGCCCAGTGTGCGGGTGCAATCGAATGCCAACGGGACCCTGGTGGAAGTCCAGCCGTCCAGCCGGCTCGAGGCCGGAGAAGAGGAGCTGCGTGGCTGGCTGCTCGACGCCAGCGCGCTCAAGGCGCCGTTGCAGCAGCTGGTGCTTGACTGGACCAGCGAGCGCGACGGTTTCCAGCGCTTCACCATCGAGGCCAGTGATGACCTGCAACACTGGCAATCCTGGGGCGAGGGTCAGGTGGCGCGATTGACCTTCGCCGATGAGCGGGTCGAGCAGCATGAAGTGAGCCTGCCGGGGCAATCGGCGCGCTATCTGCGCTTGCTCTGGGACTCGCCGTCCTCCGCGCCGGTGCTGACTTCGGCGCAGCTGCAAAGCGCCAGCTACGAGAGCCTGCCGTTACCGTTGGTCTGGTCGCAGCCTCTGGCCGGCACCACCAGCAAGGCCGGCGAGTACACCTGGCAGTTGCCCAAGGGGCTGAACGTCGAGCAGGTGCGGGTCGAGCTCAGCCAGGCCAACAGCCTGGCGCCGGTGACGTTGGCCGGACGCCGTGAAAGCAGCCTTCCATGGCAGCCCATGGGCAGCGGCTTGCTCTATCGCCTGACCCAGAATGGCCAGGATGTGCTGCAAGATCATTTGCAATTGTCCGGTCAGACCGTGCAGCAGTTGAAGCTGACGGTGGACGAGCGGGGCGGCGGTCTCGGCACCGAGGCGCCGGCCCTGCGCTTTGCCGTGCGGCCGACCCAGGTGGTGTTTCTGGCGCGCGGCGACGGTCCGTACAGCCTGGCGTTGGGCAACGCGACGGTGAAGGCCGCGAGCCTGCCGCTGACGACGCTGGTGCCCGATTACCGTCCATCGCGGTTGGCGACTTTGGGGACGGCGACGGTGAATGGCACGACCACCGCCACACCGACTGCCGTAACCGTGACCGCGCCGGCTACGGTCGATACCAACTGGAAGAAGATTGGCTTGTGGGCGGTGTTGCTGCTCGGCGTGCTGTTCCTTGCTGCGATGGCGTTCAGTCTGCTGCGCAAGCCCCCAGTCAAATCCTGATGGCGGGTGCTTCGCACCCGATCGCGAGCAGGCTCGCTCCCACATTCAATTGCGCTTGTTCTGACAGAACTCGTTCAAATGTGGGAGCGAGCCTGCTCGCGATGGCGCCACCCCGTGAACTCAATGCCTCTTATCCCGTCTCATAGGAGGAATTAAGTCCCGACTCGCGCTAAACTGCGCTGGTTTTTCCGCCCCCTATTCTTCGGAGCCGTCCATGTCCCGCGTTACCTTGAGTCGCTATTTGATTGAGCAGACCCGCAGCAACAATACCCCTGCCGATCTGCGCTTTTTGATCGAAGTGGTGGCGCGTGCGTGCAAAGAGATCAGCCACGCCGTTTCCAAAGGCGCGTTGGGGGGAGTCCTGGGCAGCATGGGCACCGAGAACGTGCAGGGTGAGGTGCAGAAGAAGCTCGACGTACTCTCCAACGAGATCCTGCTCGAAGCCAACGAATGGGGCGGTCACCTGGCCGGCATGGCGTCCGAGGAAATGGACAATGCCTACCAGATCCCGGGCAAATACCCCAAGGGTGCCTACCTGTTGGTTTTCGACCCACTGGACGGTTCGTCGAACATCGACATCAACGCCCCGGTCGGTACCATCTTCTCCGTGCTGCGTTGCCCGAATGAATACCTGAGCCAGAACGAAGCCCTGAACGAGAAGGCCTTCCTGCAACCAGGTACCCAGCAAGTTGCCGCCGGCTATGCCATCTATGGTCCGCAGACCATGCTGGTGCTGACCCTGGGCGATGGCGTCAAAGGCTTCACCCTGGACCGTGAAATGGGCAGCTTCGTGCTGACCCACGAGGACATCACGATTCCTGAAAGTACCCAGGAATTCGCCATCAACATGTCCAACCAGCGTCACTGGGAAGCCCCGGTGCAACGCTATGTCAGCGAATTGCTGGCAGGCGAAGAAGGCCCGCTGAAAAAGAACTACAACATGCGCTGGGTCGCCGCGATGGTCGCCGACGTGCACCGTATCCTGACCCGTGGCGGTCTGTTCATGTATCCGCGTGACAGCCGCGAGCCGAGCAAGCCCGGCAAGCTGCGCCTGATGTACGAAGCCAACCCGATGTCGTTTCTGGTGGAGCAGGCCGGCGGTGCGTCCACCGACGGTCACCAGCGCATCCTCGACATCCAGCCCGAAGGCCTGCATCAGCGTGTGGCGGTGTTCCTCGGTTCGAAGGAAGAAGTCGCCCGCGCCACCGCCTACCACAAGGAGTAAATCATGGCCGAGCCTTGGCAGCCGTTGCTCGATTGGTGGTTCGGTTCAGCCGAGGCACCGGACGATATAGCGGCTGAAAAAGGCAAGCTGTGGTTCGGCAAGCGTCATGATCGCCAGGCGCGCGAGCGCTTTGGCGATCAGGTCGAACAGGCATTGGCCGGCGGATTGATCGACTGGGCGCAACGCCCGGAAGGTTGGCTGGCCCTGGTGCTGTTGCTCGACCAGTTGCCGCGGATGATCTTTCGCGATACCCCCAAGGCTTTCTCCGGCGACCTGCGCGCCCAAGCGCTGGTGGCCCAAGGCATGGCGGCGGGGTTCGACCGGCAACTCAAGCCCATCCGACGGGTGTTCATCTACCTGGTGCTCGAGCACTGCGAAAACCTGGCCGTGCAGAACGAGGCTGTGTCGCGGTTTATCGACCTGGTTCGCGAGCAGCCGGAAGTGGCTGTATTTGAAGACAATCTCGACTATGCCGAACGGCATCAGAAGATCATTGCGCGTTTTGGACGGTTTCCCCATCGCAATGAGGTGTTGGGAAGGGAGTCTACGGCTGAGGAAGTGGAGTTCTTGAACAGGCCTGGGTCGCGCTTTTAGTGACGGCTTATGGATTGCCTCGAAGCAACCGTTTCATAAGCAGCGCGGGTAGGCTTTTGCGGCTATCGGCAATGATGTGGATATAGATCGTTTGGCCTCGCACTTCATAAATGATCCTGTTCATTCCTGACAGGACCTGCCGATACTGACCAAGATTCAGCTTCTCTATTTCGTCCGGGATCGACCCCGCATAAGGGAATGTTGCCAAATGACGAATCGCAGTCTTAAGACTGGCATGGGTGCTTTGCCATGCTTGAACAGAAAACCGTTCGGTCAGATAAACGCGCAGTTCTTTGAGATCGGTCTCAGCCGATTGGAGGATTACGATCTTTAAACTCATCGTTCGTCGGCCGCGTCCAATTCAGCGAAGACATCCTCGACATCCCGATACTTACCTTCCTCGATTTCCTTATTACCCATAGCCAACAGCTTTAATAGCGCCATGGTGTCTTCTTGCTCTTCGAAGCTTTTCACATCCATGACCACGAGCTTGGCTTCACCGTTTTGGGTGATGATCAAGGGCTCCCGGGTTTCTGTGATGGTCTTGACGATGTCGGCAGTATGGCTTTTCAAATAGCTGATGGGTTTGATTTGGGATGACAGCTTCATGATGGGAACCTCTCAAAACTGAGTGAACTGATTTTAGTCCTAATTCAGTCCTGCGTCAGGTTGTGCCGACCAATGTTCTACTGCTCGATGCCGCCATCGTCGGATCGCCGCCCGGAGCAGGCTCGCTCCCACAGTTGGTTGGGTTTTCCCTGACGGAACAGGGTCAACTGTGGGAGCGAGCCTGCTCGCGATGAGGCCAGTGAAGACGCGCTAGATCCGGAAACTCCCCACCAACTGCTTCAACCGCGCCGCCTGCTGCTCCAGATCGGAACAGGCGCGCAAAGTCGCTTGCAGGTTTTCCACACCTTCCTGGTTCAGCGTATTGATCTCGCTGATGTCGACGTTGATCGACTCCACCACGGCGGTCTGTTCTTCGGTGGCGGTGGCCACCGACTGATTCATGCCGTCGATTTCGCCGATGCGCTGGGTCACGCTGCTCAGGCGCTCGCCGGCCTGGTTGGCGATGCTGACGCTGCCTTCGCTCTGGCGCTGGCTGTCGGTCATGGTCAATACCGCTTCGCGTGCGCCGACTTGTAGCTCTTCGATCATTTTCTGCACTTGCTGCGCCGAGTCCTGGGTGCGGTGGGCGAGGTTGCGCACTTCATCGGCCACCACCGCGAAACCGCGTCCGGCCTCGCCGGCACGGGCCGCTTCGATGGCTGCGTTCAAGGCGAGCAGGTTGGTCTGCTGGGAAATGCTGGTAATCACCTCCAGGATCTGGCCGATGTTCACCGTGTTGCTGTTCAGGGTCTCGATGTTGCCGCACGAATCGCTGATCTTCGCCGAGAGTTGCTGCATGGCGGTGATGGTTTTATCCACCACTTGCTGACCGTCTTCGGCGAGGCTGCGGGCATCGCTGGAGTGCTGCGAGGCGAGGGCGGCGTTCTGGGCGATTTCCTGGGCGGCGGCGCCGAGTTGGTTGATGGCCGCGGCCACGCTGCTGGTGCGCGAGGCCTGCTGGTCGGAGTTGAACATCGACGAGTTGGAGGCACTGACCACGCGCAGGGCCACTTCGTTGACCTGGCCGGTGGCCGATGCCACTTCGCGGATCGAGGTGTGAATGCGTTCGACGAAGCGGTTGAACGAGGTACCCAGTGCGCCGAATTCATCATGGCCGTGGATGGTCAGGCGTCGGGTCAGGTCGCCTTCGCCTTCGGCAATATCGTGCATGGCGCGACCCATGGTCAGCAGCGGCTGCATCAGCACGCGGATCAGCATACCCAGCAGGGCGATGATGAAGACCACGGCGATGGCCATGGCGATCAGCGCTGAAGTACGGAACTCACTGAGCATCGCCAGCGCGGTGTCCTTGTCGAGCACCAGCGCCACGTACCAGTCGGCACCCGGCACGCCGCTGACACGGGTAAAGGAAATGAACTGGGTCTTGCCGTCGAGTTCGACTTCCTTCATGCCCGGGCTGACCTGCAGTGCGCCGTTGGGGTAGGCCTCGGCCAGGGTCTTGAGCACGCGCTTGCTGTCGGGGTGGATCAGAATCTTGCCGTCGGCGCTGACAATGAACGCATGGCCATGGCCGCCGAAATTCAGCGAGTTGATGATCGCGCTGACGCTGGACAGGTCGATGTCAGCACCGGCCACGCCGATCATCTGGTTCTGGCGCAGTACCGGGGTGGCCACGGTGATCACCAGCTTGCCCGACGAGGCGGCAATGTAGGGCTCGGTGACAATGGTCTGTTGGGCACTGTTGGCGGCCTTGTACCAGCCACGGGCACGAGGGTCATAGTCGGCGGCGCGGTTGCCCGCCGGCACCGAGAACATCACGCCGTCGGTGCCGCCGAAGTAGCTCAATTGGAAATTGCCGGTGTACGCCGGCAGGCCTACGGCGCGCTTGAGGCTGTCGGCACTGCTGCCGTCCACGGCGATTTGCTGGGCCAGCGATTGCAGCAGTTGGACGCGGCCTTCGACCCAGGTCTGGATATTCCGACTGGTCAGACTGCCGAGTTCCTGCATTGAGTTCTCAGTGCTGCTGTGCAGGCTTTGACGCTGACGATAGTCGTTGAACAGGATGAAACAGGCGAACGCAACGGCTACCACGAGGGCGGCAGCCAGCAGGATTTTGTGGCTGAACTTCATGTTTCTGGTCATTAAGAACGCTACCGCAGAGGTGCTGGTCAGGAAGGTGGGCAATGTGCCATAACGCAGGATTTCGCGCTGTTCTTTTTATCGGCCTGGCAGCGTAAGGGATCAGCTATCGGCTTGCCAAACCCGACGAAATGCAGGGTAGCGCCACAAACTGCTTGATTTACCGACGAAATGCCGCCCAAGGAACCAATAAATACCGCAGGTGTCGGGGAACCAGATAGGGGTTTTCACTTCTAAGCTTCTGGTTGGCGCCCTGCCATCCCCCCTTCCGCTCCAGGAGTTACACGATGTCCCTGCGTTCCATTGCGTTGTTGTTTGTATGCGTCGTGCTGACCGCATGCAGCAAGGTCAATCAGGAAAATTATTCGAAGCTGTCGGCTGGCATGCCCAAGTCCGAAGTCGAATCATTGCTGGGCAAACCGACTGATTGTTCGGGCGCGCTCGGCATGTCCAGTTGCACCTGGGGCGACCAGAAAAGCTTTATCAGCGTGCAGTACGCCGGTGACAAAGTGTTGATGTTTTCCGGCCAAGGCCTGAAGTAAACCGAGGCTACGGGCCTGCGGGAGAAAAATAATGAAGCGGTTATTGTTAGTGCTTTTGGCTGGCCTGGTTTTGGCCGGCTGCGCCACTTCTGGCGAAGACCCGTTGGCGCCCAAGACCGTCAACCACGTCAATTTGAAGCGTTACCAAGGGACCTGGTACGAGTTGGCCCGCCTGCCAATGTATTTCCAGCGCAACTGCGCGCAATCCGAAGCCCACTACACCCTCAAGCCTGACGGCAACATGGGTGTGCTCAACCGCTGCCTGACCTCGGACTGGCAGTGGGAAGAGGCCAGGGGCACCGCCACCCCGCAGGTGCCGGGCAAGACCGACAAGCTCTGGGTCAGGTTCGACAACTGGTTCTCGCGGATCGTGCCGGGCGTGGCGAAAGGGCAGTACTGGGTGTTGTACGTCAGCGATGACTACAAGACCGCCATCGTCGGCGACCCGAGCCGCCGCTACATGTGGTTGCTGTCCCGCACGCCGACCGTCAACAGCGTCGTTCGCGAAGAATTGCTGAGCAAGGCGCGTCAGCAGGGCTATGACACCAGCCGGTTGATCTGGCGTGCGTCTGATCGGCAAATGGCCAAGACGTCGGATTGACCGGAATAAAACCTGTGGGAGCGAGCCTGCTCGCGATGACGGCATTCCAGTCAACATCTGTGTTGAATGTTAAGCCGCCATCACGAGCAGGCTCGCTCCCACATGGATAACTGGATTAGCCCAGAAGTTCGCGTAGCACCTGGGTAAACGCCCGGGCACTCTGCTCTTCCCCGGCATGACGCCCGTCGCGCACGACCCACTGCCCGCCGACCATCACATCGCGCACCTGGCGATCCCCACCGGCGAACAGCCAACGATTGAGAATCCCGTCGCCCTGGGCCGTGGCGAGGTACGGGTCGTTGCCGTCGAGCACCAGCCAGTCGGCGCGTTTGCCGATTTCCAGGGCACCGATGGGTTGTCCCAGAGCCTGGGCGCCGCCTTCGAGCGCGGCATCGAACAGTGTACGCCCGACCATCGGTTGATCCGCCCGGTACAACCGGTTGCGTCGCTGGTCGCGTAGACGCTGGCCGTATTCCAGCCAGCGCAATTCCTCCACCACACTCAACGACACATGGCTGTCGGAGCCGATGCCCAAGCGTCCGCCTTGGGCGAGGAAATCCACGGCCGGGAAAATCCCGTCGCCCAGGTTGGCTTCGGTGGTCAGGCACAAACCGGCAATCGCCCGGCTTCTGGCCATGAGGCTGACTTCGTCGGCATTGGCGTGGGTGGCATGGACCAGGCACCAGCGCTGGTCCACATCAGTGTTGTCGTACAGCCATTGCAACGGACGGGCGCCACTCCAGCTCAGGCAGTCGTCGACTTCCTTCTGCTGCTCGGCAATGTGGATATGCACTGGGCAATCGCGGTCGCTGGCGGCCAGCACCTCATCGATTTGCCCAGGCGTGACGGCGCGCAGGGAATGGAAACACAGGCCCAGCGCTTGCGCAGGTTGTGCGGCCAGGATCGGCTGCAACCGCGACTGAAGCTTCAGATAGTTCTCGGTGCTGTTGATGAAGCGACGCTGCCCGTCGCTGGGCGCCTGGCCGCCAAACCCGGAGTGACTGTAGAGCACTGGCAGCAGCGTCAGGCCGATGCCGGCCGCGCTGGCGGCCTGGCTGATGCGCAGCGCCAGCTCCGCTGGATCGGCATAGGGCGAGCCGTCGGTGTCATGGTGCACGTAGTGGAATTCGGCGACCGAGGTGTAGCCGGCCTTGAGCATTTCGATGTACAGCTGCCGGGCAATGATGCCGAGCTGGTCCGGGCTGATTTTTCCGACGAGGCGGTACATCAGGTCGCGCCACGTCCAGAAACTGTCATTGGGATTGCCCGCCACTTCTGCCAGCCCGGCCATGGCCCGCTGGAACGCGTGGGAGTGCAGGTTCGGCATGCCTGGCAACAGCGGACCACCCAGCCGTTCGGCGCCGTCTGCATGGGAATCGGCCTGGATACTGGTCAGAACGCCTGCGGCGTCGACTTCGAGACGTACATCTTTGGCCCATCCGTCAGGCAGCAGCGCGCGTTCGGCAAAGAAGGCGGACATGGTTCAACCTCATCGTGCGTAATTTGTATATACATATACAGACGTTTGCCTGCCCGGTAAACTCCGGCAAGCTAATGTCCTGTTTCACAAATACGTTCTTTTTTGATGTGTGGCTCTTGTCGTCAGGCAAGGCGCCGCGACGAGTCATAGCAGGCTATGACGAGGAGGGGCAACGCAGGATGACGGCAAGAGACGCCGTCAAAAAGGAACAGTATTTGTGATACAGGACATTCGTAACCTTCATAAGCAGAACAGGGAACCGCCGTGCCGACTCCGCCTGCCAAACCGCCGCTGGCCGCAAACCTGGGTGACAGTCCGGCACCCTTGTACGCCCGCGTCAAACAGATGATCACCCAGCAGATCGACAGTGGAAACTGGCCGCCGCATTACCGCGTGCCGTCGGAAAGCGAACTGGTCAGCCAACTGGGCTTCAGCCGCATGACCATCAACCGTGCCCTGCGGGAAATGACCGCCGATGGCCTGTTGGTACGCATGCAGGGTGTCGGTACGTTCGTCGCCGAACCCAAGAGCCAGTCCGCATTGTTCGAGGTGCATAACATCGCCGATGAGATCGCCTCCCGTGGTCACCGCCACACGTGCAAGGTCATCACCCTGGAAGAAGAGGCCGCCGGTTCCGAACGGGCCCTGGCCCTGGACATGCGCGAAGGACAGAAGGTCTTTCACTCGCTGATCGTGCATTTTGAGAACGATATTCCCGTGCAGATCGAGGACCGTTTCGTCAATGCGCTGGTGGCGCCCGAGTACCTCAAGCAGGACTTCACCCTGCAAACGCCCTACGCCTATCTGAACCAGGTCGCGCCGCTGACCGAAGGTGAGCACGTGGTTGAAGCGATCCTGGCCGAGCCGAGCGAATGCAAGCTGCTGCAGATCGAAAGAGGCGAACCGTGCCTGTTGATCCGCCGTCGGACCTGGTCCGGGCGTCAGCCAGTGACCGCCGCCCGCCTGATCCACCCCGGTTCCCGTCATAGCCTCGAAGGTCGGTTTCATAAATGATCAGTCAGATGAAGGTCCTGCGAGCCGCTGATTACCCACGCATGCCCTGGAAAAATGGTGGCGGCAGCACCGAGGAAATCACCCGCGATGCCGGCACCGGCCTGGAAGGTTTCGGCTGGCGCCTGTCGATCGCCGATATCGGTGAGTCCGGCGGTTTCTCCACCTTCGCCGGTTACGAGCGGGTCATCAGCGTGTTGCAGGGCGATGGCATGACGCTCAATGTCGATGGCCGGAGCACCCGGGCGCTGCATCCGCTGGACGCCTTTGCATTCAGTGGCGAGAGCCATGTGCATTGCACCTTGCTGGGCGGGCCGATTCGCGACTTCAACCTGATCTATGCACCGCAGCGTTACCGTGCGCGGGTGCAGTGGATGAAGGATGAGCAGCGGTTTTTCAGCGAGGCGGGGACGCTGCTGGTGTTCAGCGCGGCTGCATCGCTGCACGTCAAGGTCGGCGAGCCTGAGGCGGAACTGGGCCTCTACGACTGTCTGCAATTGAGCGGTAACGCCGGGTTGCTGGAAATTTCCACGAATGGCCAGTGCTGTGTGATCGAATTGATTGCCCACTGATACCCGCTAAATAGCTTTTTGTGGCGAGGGAGCTTGCTCCCGCTGGGGTGCGGAGCAGCCCTGGGTTTTTTGCGACTGCTGCGCAGTCGAGCGGGAGCAAGCTCCCTCGCCACAAAAGCTCCTCCGCTGTTTCCTGTGCGCACCAACTTGTTACCGAATGCCCCAGCGTAGCGCAATGCCACGCTTTTGCGGCGTTCACTTCTCCTACTGAAAGCCCCCTCCCGAAATTTTCATCCGGCTCGGCAAGCCATGCGCCACGGGCCTCGCAGCCATTTCTCAAGTCATCCTCCAGAAGCGCCTCAAAAAAGTTGGCCGCTTGATTGCATATGCTTGTACATACAAGTAAAGACGTATGCGTATGAGTCACCGATGCTCAACGCTACGTTCGCTGAATCACTGCCCATTGCCCGGGCTGGTCTGGATTGATCGCTGAGGAGTTTTTGCTGTGACCGACGCTACCCGCAAACCTGAAAAATACCGTGACGTTGAAATCCGTGCCCCTCGCGGTAACACGCTGACCGCCAAGAGCTGGCTGACCGAAGCGCCACTGCGCATGTTGATGAACAACCTCGATCCGGAAGTCGCGGAGAACCCCAAGGAACTGGTGGTGTACGGTGGCATCGGTCGTGCGGCGCGTAACTGGGAGTGCTACGACAAGATCGTCGAAAGCCTCACCAACCTGAATGACGACGAAACCCTGCTGGTGCAATCCGGCAAGCCGGTGGGTGTGTTCAAGACCCATAGCAATGCCCCGCGCGTCCTGATCGCCAACTCTAACCTGGTGCCGCACTGGGCCACCTGGGAGCATTTCAACGAGCTCGACGCCAAGGGCCTGGCCATGTACGGCCAGATGACCGCCGGCAGCTGGATCTACATCGGCAGCCAGGGCATCGTCCAGGGCACCTACGAAACCTTCGTCGAAGCCGGTCGCCAGCATTACGATTCCAACCTCAAGGGCCGTTGGGTGTTGACCGCCGGTCTGGGCGGCATGGGTGGCGCGCAACCGTTGGCCGCGACCCTGGCTGGTGCTTGCTCGCTGAACATCGAATGCCAGCAGGTCAGCATCGATTTCCGCCTCAAGACCCGCTACGTCGACGAGCAGGCCACCGACCTCGACGACGCCCTGGCCCGTATCGAGAAATACACCGCCGAAGGCAAGGCGATCTCCATCGCCCTGTGTGGGAATGCGGCTGAGATTCTCCCGGAACTGGTCCGTCGCGGTGTGCGTCCCGACATGGTCACCGACCAGACCAGCGCCCACGACCCGCTCAACGGGTACCTGCCGGCCGGCTGGACCTGGGACGAATACCGCGCTCGCGCCAAGACCGAACCGGCCGCCGTGGTGAAAGCCGCCAAGCAATCGATGGCTGTCCACGTCAAAGCCATGCTGGCCTTCCAGAAAATGGGCATCCCGACCTTCGACTACGGCAACAACATCCGTCAGATGGCCCAGGAAGAAGGCGTCGAGAATGCCTTCGATTTCCCCGGTTTCGTTCCGGCCTATATCCGTCCGCTGTTCTGCCGTGGCATCGGCCCGTTCCGTTGGGCGGCGCTGTCGGGCGACCCGCAGGACATCTACAAGACCGACGCCAAGGTCAAGGAACTGATCCCCGACGACGCCCACCTGCACAACTGGCTGGACATGGCGCGCGAGCGCATCAGCTTCCAGGGCTTGCCGGCGCGTATCTGCTGGGTTGGCCTGGGCCAACGGGCCAAGCTGGGCCTGGCGTTCAACGAAATGGTGCGCAGCGGCGAGCTGTCCGCGCCGGTCGTGATCGGTCGCGACCACCTGGACTCCGGTTCCGTGTCCAGCCCCAACCGCGAAACCGAGTCCATGCAGGACGGCTCCGATGCGGTCTCCGACTGGCCGCTGCTCAACGCCTTGCTCAACACCGCCAGCGGCGCGACCTGGGTCTCGCTGCACCACGGTGGCGGCGTCGGCATGGGCTTCTCCCAGCATTCGGGCATGGTGATCGTCTGCGACGGTACCGATGAAGCCGCCGAGCGGATCGCTCGCGTACTGCACAACGATCCAGGTACTGGCGTGATGCGTCATGCCGACGCCGGTTACCAGATCGCGATCGATTGCGCCAAGGAACAGGGGCTGAACCTGCCGATGATCACCGGCAAGTAGTCCCCGGATCCCCTGTGGGAGCGAGCTTGCTCGCGATGAGGGCGTGTCAGTAGACGGAACGGGTGCTGACCCACCGCTATCGTCGGATCGCCGCCCGGAGCAAGCTCGCTCCCACAAGGGACGCAGTGCAAATGAATTCCAGAACAATCCACAGAGGTTGAACCATGGCTGTCACCAGCACCCGCGCAAGCAGCAAGCCGTTGATCGAGAAGCGCTCGATCGATTACATCCCGGAAGCGGAGCGACATGGTCGGTTGTTGAGTCAGTTCACCCTCTGGATGGGGGCCAACCTGCAAATCACCGCCATCGTCACCGGCGCATTGGCGGTGGTGCTGGGCGGTGATGTGTTCTGGTCGTTGATCGGTCTGCTGATCGGTCAAGTGCTGGGCGGGGGCGTCATGGCGCTGCATGCCGCGCAAGGGCCCAAGCTTGGCCTGCCGCAGATGATCTCCAGCCGGGTGCAGTTCGGCGTTTATGGCGCGGCCATTCCGATCGTGCTGGTGTGCCTGATGTACCTGGGTTTCACCGCCACGGGCACGGTGCTTTCCGGCCAGGCGCTGGGCCAGTTGTTTAGCGTCAGCGACAGTGTCGGCATCCTGATTTTCGCCAGTGTCATTGTGCTGGTCACGGTGCTCGGCTATCGGGTGATTCACTTCATCGGCCGTATCGCCAGCATCATCGGGGTGATTGCCTTTGTTTACCTGTTCGCTCGCCTGATCGGCCAGGTGGACGTGGGCGCACTCCTGCAAATCCGCCATTTCAGCTGGAGCAGCTTTCTGCTCGCGGTGTCGCTCGCGGCTTCCTGGCAGATCGCTTTCGGCCCTTACGTGGCTGATTATTCCCGCTACCTGCCGAGCCAGACCTCGTCGGTGAAAACCTTTTTTGCCGCCGGCGCCGGTTCCGTCATCGGCGCACAGGTGGCGATGATCCTCGGCGTGTTTGCCGCCGCCTCGGCCAACGGGCAGTTCGCCGGTCATGAAGTGGCCTACATCGTTGGCCTGGGGGGGACCGGTGCCACCGCTGCGTTGCTGTACTTCAGCATCGCATTCGGCAAGGTCACCATTTCCACGCTGAACTCCTACGGCAGCTTCATGTGCATCGCGACCATCATCAGCGGCTTTCGTGGGCACCTTAATGTCACGCGTTTGCAGCGGCTGGTCTTCGTGCTGGTCATCGTCGGTGCCGCGACCCTGATCGCGCTGCTCGGCCAGCACTCGTTCCTCGGTGCATTCAAGTCCTTCATCCTGTTCCTGCTGGCGTTCTTTACGCCCTGGAGCGCGATCAACCTGGTGGACTACTACTTCATCACCCGCGAGCGCTACGACGTGCCGGCATTGGCTGATTCGAACGGTCGCTATGGGCGTTGGAACATCCTGGGGATCAGCGTCTATGCACTGGGTGTGCTGATTCAGCTGCCGTTCATTGCCACCAAGTTCTATACCGGTCCGCTGGTGGCGGCGATGGGGGGTGTGGACATTTCCTGGATCATCGGCCTGGTCGTACCGGCAGCGGTGTATTACCTCGCCGCAAAGAAATGGCACAGCGCCGTACCCGATCAATTGATCCTGCCAGCCGAGCAGGACACGGTTGACGCACAACCGAGCAGGGCGGGCCGCACCCAAGCGGTCTGATGGGACGTTGACAGGGCTGGATGCCTCTTGACTGCCGTAAGCCAACTCAAATGATTAGGAGCGTCACACAATGAAATCGAACAAGACCCTGCTGACCACATTGCTTTCCATGGGCCTGCTGGCCAGTGCCGGCGCCACGCAGGCGGCCGGTTGGTGCGAGTCTGGCAAACCGGTGAAGTTCGCCGGCCTGAACTGGGAAAGCGGCATGCTGCTGACTGACGTGCTGCAAGTGGTGCTGGAAAAAGGCTACGACTGCAAGACCGACAGCCTGCCCGGCAACTCCATCACCATGGAAAACGCCCTGAGCAGCAACGACATCCAGGTGTTCGCCGAAGAATGGGTCGGCCGCAGTGAGGTCTGGAACAAGGCCGAGAAGGCCGGCAAGGTGGTCGGTGTCGGCGCCCCGGTGGTGGGTGCCATCGAAGGCTGGTACGTGCCGCGCTACGTGATCGAAGGCGACGCCAAGCGCAAGCTCGAAGCCAAGGCGCCGGGCTTGAAGAACATTGCCGACCTGGGCCAGTACGCCGCCGTGTTCAAGGATCCGGAAGAGCCGTCCAAGGGCCGTTTCTACAACTGCCCGGCCGGTTGGACCTGCGAGCTGGACAACAGCGAAATGCTGAAAAGCTACGGCCTGGAAAAAACCTACACCAACTTCCGTCCTGGCACTGGCCCGGCGCTGGATGCGGCGGTGCTGTCGAGCTACAAGCGCGGCGAGCCGATCCTGTTTTACTACTGGTCGCCAACGCCGCTGATGGGTCAGGTGGACCTGGTGAAACTGGAAGAAAAACCAGGCGTGGATAAAAGCGTGAGCATCAAGGTCGGTTTGTCCAAGACGTTCCACGACGAAGCGCCGGAGCTGGTGGCAGTGCTGGAGAAGGTCAACCTGCCTATCGATATCCTGAACCAGAACCTGGGGCGCATGGCCAAGGAACGCATCGAGTCGCCTAAGCTGGCGAAGATCTTCCTGAAGGAACATCCTGAAGTCTGGCACGCCTGGGTTAGCGCAGACGCTGCCAAGAAAATCGACGCGGCTCTGTAGGTCGAATCTTTCCCGGCCAACCCTGGGGCTGGTCGGGACGTTCACCGCATCCACCTGATCGAGAGTCTCTTATGTTTCCCGAAAGCTTTACCTTTTCCATCGCCGACTGGGTCAACGGTTGGGTCGACGCCCTGGTGACGAATTATGGCGATGTGTTCCGGCACATCTCCGACACCCTGCTCTGGGCCATTGTCAACCTCGAAGGCCTGCTGCGCCTGGCGCCCTGGTGGCTGATGCTGGCCATCGTCGGCGGCATAGCCTGGCACGCCACGCGCAAAGTCGTGGCCACGGCGGTGATCATCGGCCTGCTGTTCCTGGTAGGCGCGGTGGGCCTGTGGGACAAACTGATGCAGACCCTCGCCCTGATGCTGGTGGCGACGCTGATCTCGGTGTTGATCGGCATTCCCCTGGGCATTCTGTCGGCGCGCAGCAATCGCCTGCGTTCGGTGCTGATGCCGCTGTTGGACATCATGCAGACCATGCCGAGCTTCGTGTACCTGATTCCGGTGTTGATGCTGTTCGGCCTGGGCAAGGTCCCGGCGATTTTCGCCACGGTGATCTACGCCGCGCCGCCCTTGATTCGCCTGACCGACCTGGGCATCCGCCAGGTGGACGGCGAAGTGATGGAAGCCATCAATGCCTTCGGCGCCAACCGCTGGCAACAGCTGTTCGGCGTGCAACTGCCCCTGGCCCTGCCAAGCATCATGGCCGGGATCAACCAGACCACCATGATGGCCCTGTCGATGGTGGTCATCGCCTCGATGATCGGTGCCCGTGGCCTGGGCGAAGACGTGCTGGTGGGCATCCAGACCCTCAACGTCGGACGCGGCCTGGAAGCCGGGTTGGCTATCGTGATTCTCGCCGTGGTCATCGACCGCATTACCCAGGCCTATGGCCGTCCTCGGCATGAGGTGAGCAAATGAATAACGCAGCCATCAGCAAGATCGAAGTCAAGAACGTCTTCAAGATTTTCGGCAACCGTTCCACCGAAGCCCTGGAGCTGATCCGCCGCAACAAGACCAAGGACCAGGTGCTGGCCGAGACCGGTTGCGTGGTCGGTGTGAACGACCTGTCGTTGAGCATCGGCACTGGCGAGATCTTTGTGATCATGGGCCTGTCCGGTTCCGGCAAATCCACCCTGGTGCGGCACTTCAACCGGCTGATCGACCCCACCAGCGGGGCGATCCTGGTGGACGGCGAGGACATCCTCCAACTGGACATGGATGCGCTGCGCGAATTTCGCCGGCACAAGATCAGCATGGTGTTCCAGAGCTTCGGCCTGCTGCCCCACAAGAACGTGCTGGACAACGTCGCCTACGGCTTGAAGGTGCGCGGCGAGAGCAAGCAGGTGTGCGCCGAACGGGCGCTGCACTGGATCAACACCGTGGGCCTGAAGGGCTACGAGAATAAATACCCGCACCAGCTCTCCGGCGGCATGCGCCAGCGCGTGGGCCTGGCCCGTGCCTTGGCGGCGGACACCGACATCATCCTGATGGACGAAGCCTTCAGCGCCCTCGACCCGCTGATCCGCGCCGAGATGCAAGACCAGTTGCTGGAGCTGCAAAAGACCCTGCACAAGACCATCGTGTTCATCACCCACGACCTCGACGAGGCCGTGCGCATCGGCAACCGCATCGCGATTCTCAAGGACGGCAGATTGATCCAGGTCGGCACGCCCCGGGAGATCCTGCATTCGCCGGCCGATGAGTATGTCGATCGGTTCGTGCAGCGGCGGGCGGCGGTGGTTTAGGCCCATGCGCGATAGTAGCTGGTGCGCTGTTGTGGCGAGGGAGCTTGCTCCCGCTGGGTGGCGCAGCCGCCCCCAAAATCTTGTGAGTGCTGCGCACTCAAGCGGGAGCAAGCTCCCTCGCCACAACAGCGCCCCACTCTGGAATGCGTATTCTGTGGGAGCGAGCTTGCTCGCGAAGGCGTCGGCAAAGTTGCATCAATATTCAAGTTGCACAGATGAGGTTAAAGATGTCCCAGGCTGAAAAAATCATCATCGCCGACACCCCGCTGCGCTGGCAGGACGTGGTCGCCGTCGCGCGCTTCGGGGCTGAGCTTGAACTGTCGGCCCAGGCCTGGGCGCGGATCGACAATGCCCAGGCCATCGTGCAGCGCATCGTCGAAAGCGGCGAGCGCGCCTATGGCGTCAACACCGGCCTGGGAGCCTTGTGCAATGTCTCCCTCAAGGACGAACAACTCAGCCAGCTGTCGCGCAACACCTTGCTCAGCCACGCCTGCGGGGTAGGTGCGCCATTGTCCGATGAACAGACCCGGGCGATTCTCTGCGCTGCGATTCTCAACTACAGCCAGGGCAAGTCCGGTATTCATCGGCGGGTGGTCGAGGCGCTGCTGGCGCTGCTCAATCGCGGCATCACCCCGCAAGTGCCGTCCCAGGGCTCGGTGGGTTACCTGACCCACATGGCCCACATCAGCATTGCGCTGCTGGGCGTTGGCCAGGTCAGCCATCGCGGGCAAATCGTCGCGGCGCAACAGGCCCTGGCCGCTGAAGGCCTGCAACCGGTGCAACTGGGGGCCAAGGACGGTTTGTGCCTGGTCAACGGCACGCCGTGCATGACCGGCTTGAGCTGCCTGGCCCTGGCCGATGCGACGCGACTGGTGCAATGGGCCGATGTGATCGCTGCCATGAGCTTCGAAGCCCAGCGCGGCCAGATTGCCGCGTTCGACGCCGAGATCATCGCCCTCAAGCCGCACCCCGGTATGCAGCAGGTCGGGGCCAATTTGCGGGCCTTGCTCGACGGCAGCGAAGTCATCGCTTCGAGCCTGGGCATCCGCACCCAGGATGCCTTGAGCATCCGCTCGATTCCTCAGGTGCACGGAGCCGCTCGCGATCAATTGGCCCATGCGCGGCAACAGATCGAAACCGAGCTCAACGCCGCCACCGACAACCCGCTGTTGCTGGGCACGCCGGAGAATTTCAGGGTGATGTCCCAGGCCAATCCCCACGGCCAGTCGGTGGCGCTGGCTGCCGATCTGCTGGCGATTGCCATGGCCGAAATCGGCTCCATCGCCGAGCGCCGTCTCGACCGCCTGATCAACCCGCACGTCAGTGGCCTGCCGGCGTTCCTGGTGGCTAACCCGGGCGTGAACTCGGGGATGATGATCGTGCAATACGTCGCCGCTTCGCTGTGCGCGGAAAACCGGCAACTGGCGCAACCGGCGGTGCTCGATAATTTCGTCACTTCGGGTTTGCAGGAAGATCACCTGAGCATGGGCACCAACGCTGCGCTGAAGCTGCACCGGGCGCTGGAAAACTGCACCCAGATCCTTGCCATCGAGTACCTGCTCGCGGCGCAAGCCTTTGAGTTTCTCAAGACCCAACGTTTCGGCGCAGGAACCGACGTGGCCTGGAAGCTGCTGCGCGAGCAGGTCCCGGCCTACGATCAGGACCGCTGGCTGGCGCCGGACATCGCCAGTGTCGCGGCCCTGCTCAAATCCCCATCCGTGCTGCACAACGCATTACCGAATCTGAATTGATCAAAAACCGCCAGCGTGCCAAGGCATCCATCGCCCATGAAGCGAGGATGACGGATAACGGAACATTCCGGAGCGACTGGCGGGTAAACAAAAACTCTCAAAAGGAGCATGAAATGGCAGCTTTGAACCTGATCCCCGGCCAACTGAGCCTGGCTCAGTTGCGTGAGATCTATCAGCAACCGGTGACCCTGAGCCTTGACGCCAGCGCTTCGGCGCAGATCGAGGCCAGTGTGGCGTGCGTGGAGCAGATCCTCGCAGAAAACCGTACCGCCTACGGTATCAACACCGGTTTCGGGCTGTTGGCCTCGACCCGCATCGCCAGCGAGGACCTGGAGAACCTGCAGCGTTCCCTGGTGCTGTCCCACGCCGCCGGTGTAGGCGAGCCGATCAGCGACGCCCTGGTGCGGCTGATCATGGTGCTCAAGATCAACAGCCTGAGCCGTGGTTTTTCCGGCATTCGCCGGCAGGTGATCGACGCGCTGATCGCGCTGGTCAATGCCCAGGTCTATCCGCACATTCCGCTCAAGGGCTCGGTCGGCGCGTCCGGCGACCTCGCGCCGCTGGCCCACATGTCCCTGGTCCTGCTGGGCGAAGGCAAGGCTCGCTACAAAGGCGAATGGCTGCCGGCTGTCGAGGCGCTGAAAGTCGCCGGCGTTGCGCCGCTGACCCTGGCCGCCAAAGAAGGCCTGGCGCTGCTCAACGGCACCCAGGTCTCCACCGCGTTTGCCCTGCGTGGCCTGTTCGAAGGCGAGGACCTGTTCGCCGGCGCCCTGGCCCTGGGCAGCCTGACGGTGGAAGCCGTGCTCGGTTCCCGTTCGCCATTCGATGCGCGTATCCATGCTGCCCGCGGCCAGAAAGGCCAGATCGACGCCGCCGCGGCGTATCGCGACCTGCTGGGCGAGCGCAGCGAAGTGTCCGATTCGCACCAGAACTGCGACAAGGTGCAGGACCCGTACTCTCTGCGCTGCCAGCCACAAGTGATGGGTGCCTGCCTGACCCAGTTCCGCCAGGCCGCCGAAGTGCTGGTGATCGAGGCCAACGCGGTGTCGGACAACCCGTTGGTGTTCGCCGCCGAAGGCGATGTGATTTCCGGTGGCAACTTCCACGCCGAGCCGGTGGCAATGGCCGCCGATAACATGGCCCTGGCGATTGCCGAAATCGGTTCCCTGAGCGAGCGCCGTATCTCGTTGATGATGGACAAGCACATGTCGCAACTGCCGCCGTTCCTGGTGGGCAATGGCGGGGTGAACTCCGGCTTCATGATCGCCCAGGTCACCGCGGCTGCTCTGGCGAGCGAGAACAAGGCGCTGTCCCATCCGCATTCGGTGGACAGCCTGCCGACCTCGGCCAACCAGGAAGACCACGTCTCCATGGCCCCGGCCGCCGGCAAGCGCCTGTGGGAAATGGCCGAGAACACCCGTGGGATTCTGGCGGTGGAATGGCTGGCGGCGTGCCAGGGCCTGGACCTGCGCGGGGGCTTGAAGACCTCGCCGAAGCTGGAGCAGGCCCGTGGCCTGTTGCGCAAGGCAGTGCCGTTCTATGAGAAAGACCGCTTCTTTGCGCCGGACATCAATGCTGCCAGTGAGTTGTTGGCGAGCCGTTGCCTGAACGCGCTGGTGACGGTGAAGTTGTTGCCGAGCCTGTAAGGGCCCCATCGCGAGCAGGCTCGCTCCCACAAGGGTTTCTGGTGTACTCAAAACCTCTGTGGGAGCGAGCCTGCTCGCGATTCGATTTGAAATGAGACGAGGAAACCCGGGATGAAAACCCTCTGGCAAAACTGCCACGCCGCCACCATGGCCCAGGGCGTCTACTCGATCATCGAAGACGCCGCCATCGTTACCCAGGGCGAGCACATCCACTGGATCGGCCCGCGTGCCCAGTTGCCCACCGGCGACTACCCGGCGGTTCACGACCTCCAGGGCGCCTGGGTCACACCCGGGCTGATCGACTGCCACACCCACACGGTGTTCGGCGGCAACCGTAGCGGTGAGTTCGAGCAGCGCCTGCAAGGCGTCAGCTACGCCGAGATCGCCGCGGCTGGCGGCGGCATCGCCAGCACCGTGCGTGCCACCCGCGCCGCCAGCGAAGACGAGCTGTTCGCCAGCGCCGCCAGACGCCTGAAAAGCCTGATGCGCGACGGCGTGACCACGGTGGAAATCAAATCCGGCTACGGCCTCGACCTGGCGAACGAGCGCAAGATGCTGCGGGTCATCCGCCGCCTCGGCGCCGAATTGCCGGTCAGCGTACGCAGCACCTGCCTGGCGGCTCATGCGTTGCCGCCGGAATACGCCGAACGCGCCGACGATTACATCGAACACATTTGCACCGAGATGCTCCCGGCCCTGGCGGCCGAAGGGCTGGTGGATGCGGTGGATGCCTTTTGTGAGTACCTGGCATTTTCCCCGGCCCAGGTCGAGCGGGTATTTGTCACCGCGCAACGGTTGGAGCTACCGGTCAAGCTGCATGCCGAACAGCTGTCGTCACTGCATGGATCGAGCCTGGCGGCTCGCTACCAGGCGCTGTCAGCGGATCACCTGGAGTTCATGACCGAGGACGATGCCAAGGCCATGGCGCAGTCCGGCACGGTGGCGGTGTTGCTGCCGGGGGCGTTTTATTTCCTGCGCGAAACCCAACTGCCGCCGATGGACGCTTTGCGCAAGCACGGCGTGAAAATCGCGGTAGCCAGCGATCTCAACCCTGGCACCTCGCCGGCGCTGTCGCTGCGCTTGATGTTGAACATGGTCTGCACCTGCCTGCGCCTGACACCGGAAGAAGCCTTGGCCGGCGCGACCATTCATGCGGCCCAGGCGCTGGGCATGGCCCAGACCCACGGCTCGCTGGAAGCCGGCAAGGTGGCAGATTTCGTCGCCTGGCACATCGACCGCCCCGCCGACCTGGCGTACTGGCTCGGCGGCGAACTGGAAAAACGCGTCGTGCGTCACGGCGTGGAAATCGATTGAGGAGAACGGTTGTGGAGAAGGTCCTGAATTTCAAGCAAGGGCGCGTGCCGCTGCTGATCAGCATGCCCCACGCGGGCCTGCGCCTGACCCCGGCGGTGCAGGCCGGGCTGATCCCCGAGGCGCAAAGCCTGCCGGACACCGACTGGCACATCCCGCGGCTCTATGACTTCGCCGCCGAGCTGGGCGCCAGTACGTTGTGCGCCGAGTACTCGCGGTTCGTCGTCGACCTGAACCGCCCGTCGGACGACAAACCGATGTACGTCGGTGCCACCACGGGTCTGTACCCAGCGACACTGTTCGATGGCGTGCCGTTGTTTCGCGAAGGGCTGGAGCCGTCCGCCGAGGAGCGTGCGACTTATTTGCAGCAGATCTGGATGCCGTACCACCAGGCTCTGCAACACGAGCTGGCACGACTCAAGGCTGAGTTCGGCTATGCCTTGCTGTTCGATGCCCACTCGATCCGCTCGGTGATCCCGCACCTGTTCGAAGGCAAGCTGCCGGACTTCAACCTCGGCACCTTCAATGGCGCCGCCTGCGACCCGACCCTGGCCAGCCAGCTCGAAGCCATCTGCGCCCGCCACGGTGCATATACCCATGTGCTCAACGGGCGGTTCAAGGGCGGGCACATCACGCGCCACTACGGCAACCCGGCCGAAGACATCCACGCGGTGCAACTGGAGCTGTGCCAGAGCACCTACATGGAAGAGTTCGAACCGTTCAACTACCGCGCCGACCTGGCGGAGCCGACCCAGGTTGTCATTCGGGAGCTGCTTGAGGGGCTGTTGGCTTGGGGACGGCAAACCTACGGCAAGTAACCCGCGGCGAGGGAGCTTGCTCCCGCTAGAGTGCGCAGCGCTCTCACGCTGTGTGGGGCGGCTGCGTCCGATGCGTCGAACCGACCCCAGAGCGAGCTCCCTCGCCCCGATACCTGCATCAGCCACCTTGGCTATGGCTGACACGCTTTGACTGCGCAGGGGACATGCTCATTAAGGTGATTCGGGTTTATGATGCCGGACGGCAGACTAAATAGAAGTCCCCACAGGGATGACTCGACCCTTACGGAGCGCGCAATGCAGACTTTGTACCCGCAGATCAAACCACACGCCCGGCACGATCTGGCTGTCGATGACACCCACACGCTCTATGTCGATGAAAGCGGTTCCCCGGAAGGCCTGCCGGTGGTGTTCATTCACGGTGGTCCGGGTGCCGGATGCGATGCGCAGAGTCGCTGCTATTTCGACCCCAACCTCTACCGTATCGTCACCTTCGACCAACGCGGCTGCGGTCGCTCCACGCCCCATGCCAGCCTGGAAAACAACACCACCTGGGACCTGGTCGAGGATCTGGAACGCATCCGCAAGCACCTGGGCATCGAGAAGTGGGTGCTGTTCGGCGGCTCCTGGGGGTCGACCCTGGCCCTGGCGTACGCCCAGACCCATCCGGAGCGGGTACATGGCCTGATCCTGCGTGGGATCTTTCTCTGCCGGCCGCAGGAAATCGAGTGGTTCTATCAGGCCGGCGCCAGTCGCCTGTTTCCCGACTACTGGCAGGACTACATCGCGCCGATCCCTCTGGATGAACGCGATAACCTGCTCAGCGCTTTCCACAAGCGCCTGACCGGCAACGACCAGATCGCCCAGATGCACGCGGCCAAGGCCTGGTCCACCTGGGAGGGCCGCACCGCGACCCTGCGCCCCAATCCGCTGGTGGTTGATCGTTTCTCCGAGCCACAGCGTGCGCTGTCGATTGCACGGATCGAATGCCACTATTTCACCAACAACGCTTTCCTGGAACCCAACCAACTGATCCGCGACATGGGCAAGATCGCGCATCTGCCCGGCATCATCATCCATGGTCGCTATGACGTCATCTGCCCGCTGGACAACGCCTGGGAACTGCATCAGAACTGGCCCAACAGCGAACTGCAGGTCATTCGCGACGCCGGCCACGCCGCGTCCGAGCCGGGTATTACCGATGCGCTGGTGCGTGCGGCGGCGCAGATGGCCCGGCGCCTGCTCGATTTGCCACCCGAAGAAGCATGAAAGGCCTGCTGCAGCGGGTGCGCGGCGCCCGGGTCGAGGTCGCGGGGGAGGTCGTGGGATCAGTGGACCAGGGCCTGCTGGTGCTGGTGGCGATCGAACCCGAGGACACCCGGGCCAACGCCGACAAACTGTTGCATAAGCTGCTTAACTATCGGGTATTCAGCGACGCCGACGGCAAGATGAACCTGTCCCTGGCCGACGTCGCTGGCGGTTTGCTGCTGGTGTCGCAGTTCACCCTGGCGGCGGACACCAAAAGCGGCTTGCGCCCGAGTTTCTCGACGGCGGCGCCACCGGCTTTGGGAGAAGAGTTGTTCAACTATCTGCTCGCCCAGGCAAAACAGGTGCATGGCACAGTGGCATCAGGTAGATTCGGCGCCGACATGCAGGTGCATCTGGTCAACGACGGCCCGGTCACCTTCCTTTTGCAAGTCTGAAAGTGTTTGAAACATCTTTTCGAGCCGGTTTCGTGGCAAAACACGGAGTTTTCTCGAGAAATACTTTGTTGCCCCTGATGCGTTGTCACGCGGCCTGCTAGATAATCGCGCGCTACGGGGGATCAGCGGTCGCTGGTCCATTTGACTTTAGGTAGAGACTTGTCCTGAACCGTTTGGGGAATCATTTTGTCCCATCGGAGTCGGAACAATGCTCGCCAACTTGGCAAGAGTGTTCCGCAGGGTCGGTTTTTCAAGGCCGATACCGAGTAGATACTTTATCTGGCCGTTGGTTTTTTGATCTGTTTTCGGCGAGGGTTGCTCGTGATTGTTAGTCCCTGTAATGCACCAAAAATGTCTGCCAAACGGTTTAGAAACGCTCTGATAGCGGGCTCGGCCCTGCTGAGCCTGTTCGGTGCGGGTCAACTGTGGGCATTCAGCCTGGATGATGTATCGGCGAAGGCGCAAGAACTGGCTGGGCAAAAGTACGAAGCCCCGCGCAGCAATCTGCCGAACGAATTCCGCGAAATGAAATTCGCTGACTATCAAAAAATCCGTTTCCGCACCGAAAAAGCCGAATGGGCCGACCAGAAGACCCCGTTCAGGCTGTCCTTCTATCACCAGGGCATGCATTTCGACACCCCGGTGAAGATCAACGAAATCACCGCGACCAACGTCGAAGAAATCAAGTACGACCCGTCGCGCTTCGATTTCGCCGATGTGAAATTCGATCCCAAGGCCACCGAGCAACTGGGCTATGCGGGTTTTCGCGTGCTGTACCCGATCAACAAGGCTGACAAGCAAGACGAAATCATGACCATGCTTGGCGCGAGTTATTTCCGCGTCATCGGCAAAGGCCAGGTCTATGGCTTGTCGGCCCGTGGCATGGCCATCGACACCGCGCTGCCGTCGGGCGAGGAATTCCCGCGCTTTCGCGAGTTCTGGATCCAGCGCCCGAAGCCAACCGACAAGCACCTGGTGATCTTCGCCCTGCTGGACTCGCCACGGGCCACCGGCGCCTATCGCCTGACCCTGCGTCCGGGCACCGATACCGTGGTCGATGTGAAGTCGCGCATGTTCCTGCGTGATCGCGTCACCAAGCTGGGTGTGGCCCCGCTGACCAGCATGTACCTGTTCGGCGCCAACCAGCCGTCCAAGGTGCTCAACTACCGTCGCGAGCTGCACGACTCCAGCGGCCTGTCGATCCACGCCGGTAACGGCGAGTGGATCTGGCGTCCGCTGAACAACCCGAAACACCTGGCCGTGAGCAACTTCTCGGTTGAGAACCCGCGGGGCTTCGGCCTGCTGCAGCGCGGTCGCGACTTCAGCCACTACGAAGACCTGGACGACCGCTACGACAAGCGTCCAAGTGCCTGGATCGAACCTAAAGGCGATTGGGGCAAGGGCACCGTCGACCTGGTGGAAATTCCGACCGCCGACGAAACCAACGACAACATCGTTGCGTTCTGGAGCCCGGAGAAACTGCCTGAGCCAGGCCAGCCCCTGGACTTCAGCTACCGCCTGCACTGGACCCTCGACGAAGCCAGCCTGCACTCGCCGGACAGTGCCTGGGTCAAGCAGACCCTGCGTTCCACCGGTGACGTGAAGCAGTCCAACCTGATCCGCCAGCCCGACGGCAGCGTCGCCTACCTGGTGGATTTCGAAGGTCCGTCCCTGCAAGCCCTGCCGGAAAATGCCGAGGTGCGTAGCCAGGTGAGCGTTGGCGACAATGCCGAAATCGTCGAGAACAGCGTGCGCTACAACCCTGAAACCAAGGGGTGGCGTTTGACGTTGCGTCTGAAGATCAAGGACGCCAAGCAGGCCACCGAAATGCGCGCTGCCCTGGTTCGTCCGTTGACGCCTGTCGAGGCTCCGGCCGCATCGCACACCGTGACCACGACGCTTGCCAAGGCCGACAAGGTTGCCAAGCAGCAAGCCGAGAAAGAAACGGCGCAAGAAAAAGCGCAAGAAGAAGCCAAGGCCGTCAAGGCAGCGTCCGCCGCCGTTGAAGCAACCCCAACCCAGCAGGAACCGGAACCGACTGAACAAGTCCTGACCGAGACCTGGAGCTATCAGTTGCCAGCCGATGAGTAATACTCCAGTACAGCCAGAGACGCTCAGCGAGTACCTGGCCCATTTGCCCATGACGAACGAGCAGCGCGCCGAACTGGCGGGCTGCAAGTCCTTCAGCGAGTTGCACGAACGCCTGTCGTCCTCGACCTTCGACGCAACCACCGAGGCGGCGCAAGTCTCGGTGGGCCGTCGCCTGACCCTCAGCACCGCCGAGGAGCTTGAAGACGCCGAGATGCTGGGGCTCGACTCCAGCGGTCGCGTGCGCCTGAAGGCGACCCCGCCCATTCGTCGGACCAAGGTCGTGCCGGAGCCGTGGCGCACCAATATCCTGGTGCGCGGCTGGCGCCGTCTGACCGGTCGTACCAACCCGCCGAAGCCACCCAAGGATGAACGCGTGCTGCCTCACGCACGCTGGCGTACCGTGGGTTCGATCCGTCGCTACATCCTGTTGATTCTGATGCTCGGCCAGACCATCGTCGCCGGCTGGTACATGAAAGGCATCATGCCGTACCAGGGCTGGTCGCTGGTGGATCTAGACGAGGTCCTGCACCAACCGCTGCTGCAGACCGCCACCCAGGTGCTGCCATATGCATTGCAGACCAGCATCCTCATCATGTTCGGGATCTTGTTCTGCTGGGTATCAGCCGGTTTCTGGACCGCGCTGATGGGCTTCCTCGAGCTGCTCACCGGTCACGACAAATATCGTATTTCCGGGGCCAGTGCCGGCAACGAGCCGATTCCCAAGGACGCCCGTACCGCGCTGGTGATGCCGATCTGCAACGAAGATGTGCCGCGGGTGTTCGCCGGTTTGCGCGCCACCTTCGAGTCGGTGGCCGCCACCGGTGACCTGGATCGCTTCGACTTCTTCGTCCTCAGCGACAGTAACGAAACCGATATCTGTGTCGCCGAGCAGCAGGCCTGGCTGGACGTCTGCCGTGAAGCCGGTGGCTTCGGCAAGATCTTCTACCGGCGTCGCCGCCGTCGTGTGAAGCGCAAAAGTGGCAACCTCGACGACTTCTGCCGCCGCTGGGGCAGCGACTACAAGTACATGGTGGTGCTCGACGCGGACTCCGTGATGAGCGGCGAATGCCTGACCAGCCTCGTGCGCCTGATGGAGGCGACGCCGGACGCCGGTATCATCCAGACCGCGCCGAAGGCCTCGGGCATGGACACGCTGTATGCGCGCATGCAGCAGTTCGCCACGCGGGTATACGGTCCGCTGTTCACCGCCGGCCTGCACTTCTGGCAGTTGGGTGAATCTCACTACTGGGGGCACAACGCGATCATCCGCATGAAGCCGTTCATCGACCACTGCGCCCTGGCGCCGTTGCCGGGTAAAGGCGCGTTCTCCGGGGCCATCCTGTCCCACGACTTCGTAGAGGCCGCTTTGATGCGCCGTGCCGGCTGGGGCGTGTGGATTGCCTACGACCTGCCGGGCAGTTACGAAGAATTGCCGCCGAACCTGCTGGACGAACTCAAGCGTGACCGTCGTTGGTGCCACGGCAACCTGATGAACTTCAGGCTCTTCCTGGTCAAAGGCATGCATCCGGTGCACCGTGCGGTGTTCCTGACCGGCGTGATGTCCTACCTGTCGGCACCGCTGTGGTTCTTCTTCCTGGTGCTGTCCACCGCACTGTTGGCGGTCAATACACTGATGGAGCCGCAGTACTTCCTCGAGCCGCGCCAACTGTACCCACTCTGGCCACAATGGCATCCGGACAAGGCCATCGCCCTGTTCTCGACGACCATCGTGCTGCTGTTCCTGCCCAAGTTGCTGAGTATCGTGCTGATCTGGGCCAAGGGTGCGAAGGAGTTCGGTGGCAAATTCAAGGTAACGTTGTCGATGCTGCTGGAGATGCTGTTCTCCATGTTGCTGGCGCCGGTGCGGATGATTTTCCACACCCGCTTCGTGCTCGCCGCCTTCCTGGGCTGGGCCGCGACCTGGAATTCTCCGAAGCGTGACGACGACTCCACACCTTGGAGCGAAGCGGTCAAGCGCCACGGTCCGCAGACCCTGCTGGGCTTTTTCTGGGCCCTGCTGGTGATCTGGCTGAACCCGAGCTTCCTGTGGTGGCTGGTGCCGATCGTCGGTTCGCTGATGCTGTCGATCCCGGTGTCGGTGATCTCCAGCCGTGTTGGCCTGGGCTTGAAGTCCCGTGACGAGAGCCTGTTCCTGATCCCTGAGGAATATGCGCCGCCCCAGGAATTGGTGTCGACTGACCAGTACACCCATGAAAACCGTTGGCACGCCCTGAACGACGGCTTTATCCGGGCCGTGGTCGATCCACAACAGAACGCCCTGGCCTGTGCATTGGCGACCTCCCGTCATCGTCAGGCCGAGCCGATCGAATGGCTGCGGGTCGAGCGGGTCCGTCATGCGCTGAAAGTTGGCCCTGCCGGATTGAACAATGCCGAGCGCCTGGCGCTGCTGAGCGATCCCGTGGCTTTGTCCCGCCTGCATGAGCAGGTCTGGAGCGAGGCTCATCCGGATTGGCTGGCGGCATGGAGGGCATCGGTGAAGGCCGATCCTCATGCGCCGTTGCTACCGCTTCAGCCGTTGAGCGCACAGCCTCAAGTGGCTTGATCCGCAAAAAAGCCCCGCTTCTGCGAAGATTCGGGGCTTTTTGTTGGTCTGGGTCTGGGTATTTGGGGCATATCCATTGCTGCGGTTACGGCGGCTTAGGGTTCCGCCCTTACGGCGGCTTACTTTTGAGAAGCGCAAAAGTAAGCAAAACGCTCTTGCCCCACCACTGGGCACCTCGCCG
>NZ_JBKGGU010000035.1:0-29729 GCF_052042015.1 Pseudomonas sp. SMV71
CGCCCGTCGCCGCTCTTGCACTTCCTGGCATAGCTATCCATCACAACTGTATGCGCAGATCCTGCGCTCCACAGAGGAGATACGCTATGGTGGACGACAACAATGGGCCAGAAGCCCCATACCCAGGCCCAGATGAAGATGCTCCTAACACCGGCGAGGATCATGATTCCGGTCTTGGTCAGGCCGAGTCTGAGCCGAAGCAAGGCGAAGGTTATAGGCCCGCAGACTGGGATCCGCCTCCTGGAAATCCAGGGTCTGACCAGGATGCCCAGACGGGGCGAGGAAACGGCGGAGCTTGATAAGCGGCGAGCCAAGCTGAATGCGACACAGAACCCGGCCACCGCGCCGGGTTTTTTATTGGCGGTTCCTATAGGATTGTCGCTGGCGCCAAGACGCCAATAACTCAATCGCAAGGAGTCGCAATGATGGAAGTCTTTGATGAGCAGGGTGAGCCGGCTGCAACAGTTTCGTTTGCAGACATCAAAACCCTGGCTCCCTTGACTACAGACCCGGAGCAAACGCTGAAGAAGCTTGGCATTGATGATGAGAGACTGAAACAAGTCCTCGTCAAGCTAAGCAAGATCGCATGCTCTCGCTGATCTAGATACAAAAGAAAGCCCGGCCAAGCGTCGGATTTTTTATTACCTCAAATTCGCCGTCATAGCTTTAGCGGTAGAGCAGTCGCCTTGTAAGCGAATGGCCCGGGGTTCGATCCCACTCTCGCCAGCCAGTAACACCTGTAGCCAGGACAGCCTTCGGGAAGGCCTGGACGTCGATAGCCGGACAGTGCGACGTACGGAAACAACGCCGGCAGCCCTCGCACTCCGACCTCAAATGCTTTCTGGGTGGCGCGAGACTGGAACGGCGAGATCGATGCATTGGGGCGTCGACGCTGGGTCAGTCTTCGGCGGACGGCGTGGAAAGACACGCGTACCTATTCAGGCTGCCTCGACGGTTAGCGTTACGCGCTTTCCAAGGGCGGCCAGGGCTTTCTCGATCGCTTCCATTTTGGAAGTGTGGAGAAAGTCCATCAGGCGGTCGCCCTGGGTCTGGGCAACACCCAGCAATCGGCACAGGTCGGCCTTGCGCATATCCCGCGCCATCATTTCGTTCCACAGCGCGATCTTCGCCACGGTCACCGCTGGCAGGTGAACAACGTGCTCGCCATCCTGGGGAGCGGATGCCGACGGAATAGCCCGGCGCTGATCGACATACAGCGACAGGGTTGTCTCGAAAGCGTCCATCGCCTCGCTTATCGCGTGCTCGACGTCATCCCCAAAGCTGTTCAGCTCGGGCAAGTCCCGGCAGAAGACAGCCACACCGGTGGCGTCTTGTTCAAATCGAAGTGCAAAGTCGTACATGGTCATTCCTCGGAGGTGATCGTTCAGCTTGCAGAATGGCGAAGGGGGCCCTTAGAGCCCCAGTTGTTTAATGATCATTCAGGAATACGTTTGTTCGTGGATCTTTGACACGCGCATCAAATGTAGCGGAGGCGCAGCCAACACCCTGATTGCCAGTACCTTTCTGCTCCGCAATTTTCCAGATCAGTGCGCAGCTCAGCGGCGTATGAGCGACCGGGTAGCCAATAACCTGTACATGAATTATATTTTTGTACAGGTTTTAAGCGGAAGGCAGCAAGTGACTCCTCTCGAAAAGCTGATCGCCTGGCATGAAAGCTGGGCCCTGCGAAATCAGACCGTGAAATGCAAAGGCTGCGGTGCGGAGCAGTCCGAGCGTGATCGAGCGCTCAGGTTTACCCATGAATCGGATTGCCCAAATGCCCGGTTCGGCGCCGAACCCTGGCAGGCATTGGATGAAGTGCGGGATGCGTATTGGATCCCGCCGAAAGGCTCGTCAGCCGAACAGGACGCCGATGCCCGGCTATCGGAGCCGTCGGAATCCCAATAGATGACACGCGGTAGCATTACAGCCTGCGCCGAAACGCCTCGAGGATTTCCCGCGTACCTTTTTTCAATTGCAGTTGGGCCATCGCATCCAATGGGTGCCACAGGCAATCGCTGATTTCGTTGCGCGGTCCGGCCTCGGTGAGATTGGCGACCGACACTTCAAATACATGGTGTTCGGTGGTCCCGTCCTTGACCTTCATCAGGTACAGCAGGTTTTCGGCGGTCAATCCGGTTTCTTCCGCGAGCTCTCTGATGGCCGCGTCCGTATAGGTTTCACCACGCTCGACGGTACCGCCTGGCAGCGCCCAGCGGCTGTTGGGCTTGCGCACCAACAGCACTTGGCGTTCCTCTTCGCAGATGACGGTCGCTCGAATTTTCATGGTCATGCCTGAGTTGTGTCATAAAACTGAAATATGACTGAAATATTAGCGCGTAAGTCACCAGCGCGCCGTTATGTGTCGCTTATCAATCCGACCGCAACCAAGTGGGAACGATGCTTTTCATGTCCCGCCTTTGGGCGGCTGGCATCAGCAAGGGACCGGTCATCGCCTAAAATGAATCAGAAGGCAAAAAACGCATCCATGTTGGGTGAACCGCAGACCCCGGCATGGGGAAGTGAGGAGAAATGACTAGCCTTGACGATTTCCGAGTCAAATCTCACGAGCTCCTGATGGAACTCGACGCAGCGACGGCTGAAATGATGAAGCTCATTTGTGCCCGCCAAATGACCGGGGCAGCCTGGGAGGAAACTGTTCGACTCCAACATGAGGCCTATGAGCGTTGGGTCGAGTATCTGAATGAGCGAGCATAGATGCGAGGACGGTGGAGCGAAGCGGCAAATTCTTTGAACGGTCCACGCGGGGGTGTGCCTAATCCATAGACCGACAAGAGGATTAGGCCATGTCTGAATTAGCCAGTTATTTCTGGATTGCCGTTGCGGTAATTTTGCTGCTTGTGGATTTGTGGGCAATCGTCAGTGTGTTTCGTAGCGACAAGTCGGCCGGAACCAAGGCTGGCTGGGCCCTGTTGCTGATTATCCTGCCCGTGCTGGGCCTGGTCATCTGGGGTGTTGCCGGACCGCGTGGTATCAAGGAGGGTCCGACATCTGCCGAACACAGTAAGGGCTAGGCTCTGTAGCGCGAAGCTCAGCGGAACCTGGGCAGCGGTCGCTCGACCGGTTTGAGAGAGGTCAGTGCGCTCTGGATCGACGGGGTATCTTTCTCGATATCGTTGAGTCGGTCACGGATGCGTACGGCTGTGGGATGCCCGCCCTGGTTGTCGACCCAGTCGGCGATTTCCTTGCAGGCCGCAGCCAGTCGGACCTGACGTGATTCCAGCAAGGTGAGCAGGGTGGTGATGGACTCTTTTTCCGACATGTCACACCTCCATGGATGGGTGGATGAGGCAGCGCAATACCCACCAGCGGCGGTTTGCACTGTTGATTAAGAGTAGTTGAATTATTTTGGATCTGTCGAAGAACCGGTGTCCGGCTGGACAGCCGGGCACCGGAAGAGGGTTTTTTTCGAATCAGCCGGACTCCTTGATCCACGACGGCGCGACACTGGCACGCCAGCGCACGTCGGTAATGCCATATTTCTCCGCAAGGGGTTTTGACACCCGCTTGACTTTCTCCCTGCCGAATTTGGGTATACGCCCAACACCCGCGTCGCAACTGGCCCAATGCCAAGCTTCTGAGTTATTCATCACCTCGGCGCGGATGATGAATGACTTCGGCTCGCCGTGGAGCATGTAGTCGATGATGTAAAGCGATGGCCCGCCCATAAATCCTCCCTAATTAGTCCTATACGGATGGATACGGAGGCGTGCGGAAAATTCCATCGGATTTCCAGACGGTCGAAATGAGACTCGTCGTCCACGGGAGAGGCCCGCCGGCCAGCCGTGCGAATACGCATTGCTCGCAGCTCGGAACCAAACCCGGTTAACCTTCTCCAAGGTGAGCTTTTACACCGTGGCTAGGGATTAACGGCAGGGCATTGCAGCATTATATAAGGCGAAACATGAAGAGAATCACCCGGGCGCTGGTTGTAACAGTCCTCGCCTTCGGTGTGTCGGGGTGCATCCGTCCTCCCATCGAACTGACCCCGCAAACCGAGCAACGCTTGAAAGAACACCCCCCGATCCGTTTTTTGCTGACATTCGATGATGGCCCCAGCGCGTCATCGTTCTGGAACCCGAGCAAACAAGTGTTGGATGCGCTTGCCCATAACCCTGTGCAGCCCGGTATCAAGGCGGTTTTTTTCGTCCAGACCCGCGCATTGAGGGCCGGCAACAGTGATATCGGGCGTTCGGTGATGCACCGGGAGCAACGCGAAGGCCACATACTCGGCTTTCATACCGCTACCAATGGACACGACAATCACCGTTTCCTCAGCCCGGATGTGCTGGAACACTCCCTGGTCGATGGCAGCGCCGACATCGCTGCCATTAGCGGGGCGGCGCCCGTCCTGCTGCGACCGCCGTTCTGGAGCTACGACCGGCGTACCTTCGCTGCCTACCAGAAGCATGGGCTGCACATACTGCTGACGGACCTGAGCGCCAACGATGGCAAGGTCTGGGGGTTCACCGCCAGCCCGCGACGGCGGATCAACCTGGTGCGCCAACTCTCTGAAGTGCGTGAGCGTATCGCTGCAAACGAACTGCCTGCCGTCGATGGCGTGATTCCGGTAGTGGTCACCTTTCACGACCTCAATCGCTACACCGCCCGACATACCCGGGAGTACCTGCAGATCCTGCTCGACGCAGCCCGTGAGACGGGCCTGAGTACGGACGTCAAGCCATTCTACGATGACCGCCTGGCATTGGAGCGAGCGGCCATGGCTCGTACGGTCAAGAATGCCGGGCAGCCGGTGCATCTGCCCGGTCTGTGGGACTGGCTGTGGGATTCGGATTCCCACTGAGGGGCCGCGGCTGTGCGGCGTCGCTACGCGTTGCGACACTCGGTCGTTACCCAGTCGCGAACTGGAGTATGGTGGGTGACGTAACCCAGATTTAGCTCGCAGGAGGTGACTATGAGCAGTGCGATGCTGACGAAAATGCACATCAATGGTTATGACGTACTCAGCGTGAACAGCGGACCCTGGCGGGTATGTACCCAGGCTGACCGATTGGGCTCCTTTGCGTCACGCGAGGAGGCACTGGCCTACGCCGCGGCGTTACCGGCCAGGAAAGAGCGTAGGGCGCGGGCTGTCAATGTGAAGTGACGGACTAGCCTCCTGTGGGAGCGAGCCTGCTCGCGATGAGGCCGGCACATCCGGCATCTTCATCGGCTGTCGGACCGTTATCGCGAGCAGGCTCGCTCCCCCAACGTCCTGGCTCACTCGGGATCAGCTGGGCGCACGTTCCAGTGGAATCTCAAGGGTAAACAGCGCCCCCTGGCCCGGGCCGTCACTGTGGACATGCAAACGGCCATTCATCTCAACGGCGGCCAGCGCGCAACTGTGCAAGCCGAAGCCATGGCCATCCTTGCGGGTCGTGAAGCCATGGTTGAAGATCCGCGCCAAGTTCTCGGGGGCAATCCCTTCGCCTCGATCCTTCACGCTCAGGCACAGCGTGGTCTGATCGACGATCCGGGTGCCCAGGATCATTTCACGCGGCTCCGGAGTGTTGGACATGGCAAACTTCGCGTTGCTGATCAGGTTGATCAGAATCAGTAGCAGTCGGTGTTTGTCGCCGAGGATCGCGGGGGCGTCCTGGTAGTCCTTGATGACCGTCACGTGATGACGGCTCAGCGCGCCGGCGTTCATGCGCAGCGCATCTTCGAACAGGTCGCTGACGTTGAGCGGTTCGATCAGTCGGGCGGCCCCTGCGTAGGACTGTTGAGTGGTGACAATTTCCTTGATGTGGTCGATGCTCTTGGTCACTTGCGCCAGCTCGTCGATAAGCAGCGCCTGTTCGGCAGCGATGGAGCCCACCAGTTCATTGAAATAGCGCGGCAGCAACTTGCCCTTTTCATCCTGGGTGATGAAGTGGCCCAGATCGTCGGCGTGCTCGTTCATCATGTTGACCGCTTTTCCTAGCCCGATAGTCTTGCTGTTTCTGAGCTTGCGGGTCACCAGCTCGGCGGAGATATTCACGCTGTTGAGCACGTTGCCGACGTTATGCAACACATTCGTGGCGATCTCCGCCATGCCCGCCATGCGTGCGGCATCCATCAGTTCGCGTTCGGCTTCCTTCAATTCACGGGTGCGTTCCTGTACCCGTTCCTCGAGCCGGTCATTGGACGATTGCAGTTGCTGATTGATCTGGTTGATGACGGCGTAGCTGCGCACCAGACGCACCGCCATGTAGATCATCAATAGCGCCATGAGGCTGGCACATACCGCGAGATAAATATGGTACTGACGGTCCGTCGCGGCTGTCCTTCGTTGTGTTTCGTTCAGCAGTTCATTGATGTTGTCCAGCTCCTGGGCCACTGGAATGACACTGACACGATCGAGCAGGTCGTTGACCAGCGGTTGTTCCTGGAGAATGGTCCTGACGTGTTCGGCCAAGGTATTGAAGGGCGTCTGTTGGGGTGGCGGCAATTGCTGGATGTAGGGCGCCAGTTCATCCAGCTGGCTTTGTACTTCCTGGGCTTTGTCTGCTGTGACATACAGCGCGAACTCCAGCGTCGTCAGCGACAGTTCCAGCACCCTGGACGCAGCGGTCACGCGGTGAGCAGGATTTTGCGTGTCCAGCTCCTTGAGCTGCGTCTGAATCTCGTCTTCAACCAGCGGCAGTGCATCCAGGGAAGCGCGCAGCCTGGCGTTGTGCTGTTCGAATTGCTCGACCAGCACGGTCTTGTTCTTGACCGCGTCCACGTAGCCCTGGCGCCTGGAGGCCCACAGCCTCGCCAACGGCCCGGATTTGTTGAGCCGCTCCAATTGCGCCCATCGACTGCCTGCGTCCGCCGGGGGCAGCAGCGACAGGCTGTTATTGAATCCGATCTTCTTCCTGAGGATCTTTACGTTCCAGTTCGCATCGGATTGTTTGAGCTGGCGAATGAAGTCACGGGATTCAAAGTAAGTCGAGGAGTCGTAGGTTTAGGACTTGATCAGGAAGAATATCAAGGCGCTGAACACCACAAGCGCGACGGCCAACAAGGCGGGCCATTTGTATTTTCCAATAAGGTTGGTCACGCCAGTCTCCTTTGCAGCGTCTCTATCGAAGGCGTCGGTGAAGCTCCGTGTGGGGAGGCATGCCAGGCGCTGTACGATAGGGCCTTGATGCTTGCGCATGCAGCGTTGAAACAGCCTGACCTCCGAGTGTAGCGCTAACGAGACGGTCAGTGGATTGGGTGGGCGCGGCCATGGTAGGCCGCGCGCCGGGGTTTACTTGACGTCGATGAAGGGCAGGGCGCTATTGGGTAATACGGTGGTTGGCAGGACGCCATTCCAGCGCTCGGCCTTGGTCAGCTCGACCAGATTCTGGTTGCTCGCCAGGGCCTGAGCCCGCGCCTTGATGGCCTCTGCCTCGGCCTTGCCCCGAAGCTCGGTGGCCAGCGCGTCGGCCTTGGCCTGGGCAACTTGCGAATCGGCTTCTGCCTGGGCCTGGGTCACACGGATCTGCGCCTGGACCTGCTCGGTGGCGAGCTGCTGCTCACGGGTCTTGACCTGCACCTCCGCCGCCATGCGCGCTTCGATAGCTTTTTCGTAGGCATCGCTGAAGTCGATGTTCTCGACTTGGACGCTGTCGATGATCACGGGTCCCGTGATGGTGGATTTGATGGCGGCTGAAATGTCATTGACCAGTTGGACACGATTCTGCACGGCGGCCACGGCATTGAAGCGCCCGAAGACGTTCTCGACCTGGGTCGGCACTTGGCGGCTGATCATGCGGTCACGGATGCCTTCGATGTCCTTGAACTGGGTGTATACCTTTGCCACGTCGGACGGCGCGATATGCCAGGAAACCGAGACCTTCAGTTCGGCGGACTGTTGATCCTTGCTGTAGGCCTGGAGGTCTTCATAGGCGGTGACCTGGCTTTGGATGCTGATCAGGCGCACCGACTCGATGAAGGGCATCTTGAACGACAGGCCCGGTTCCACGACCCCGACCAGCGCGCCGTTGCGCAGCAATACACCGCGCTCGGTTTCATCCACCGTGTACCAACTGCCGAAGAATACGCATAACAGAACAACGCCGATGATGGCCGCAACGAAGGAGCTGATGGTTTTGCTGGTCACTTTTCTTTCCTTGATGACGTGGGGAGGATTGCAGCGCAACGTCAGGTCGCCATTTGTGCAGACCAATGCCGGTTTTCTTGAACGCCAGACACGAAAAAGCCCTGAATGATCAGGGCTTTTTCGTAGGAAAATGGCGGAGGCGATGGGATTCGAACTCATGGACCTGTTACAGTCGACGGTTTTCAAGACCGTTGCCTTAAACCACTCGGCCACACCTCCGTATTGCGTTGCGGGCGCCATAATACCCGAATGAAACACACTGTCAAACTCTCTACGTAGCTTGTTACAGAGCGTCTGTTATTATCCTTGCCACTGAATGTTTCAAAACCGGAGGAGTGTCGCCATGCGCGAACAGGATTACGCAGTGAACAACAGCGTGCAGGCTGAGCAGCTAGAGGTTAGCCGCGTCCTGCGCAACACTTATGGCCTGCTGGCACTCACGCTCGCTTTCAGCGGTGTGATGGCCTACGTCGCACAACAGATGCGGGTAGGGTACCCGAACATCTTCGTCGTGCTGATCGGCTTCTATGGCCTTTTCTTCCTGACCAACAAGCTCCGTGATTCGGCCTGGGGCCTGGTATCCGCCTTCGCCCTGACCGGTTTCATGGGTTTCCTGCTCGGCCCGATCCTCAACCGTTACCTGCAGATGCAGGGCGGCGCCGAAGTCGTCAGCTCGGCCTTCGCCATGACCGCGCTGGTATTCGGTGGCCTGTCGGCCTACGTACTGATCACCCGCAAGGACATGAGCTTCCTGGGCGGCTTCATCACCGCCGGTTTCTTCGTGTTGCTGGGTGCGGTTCTGGCCAGCTTCTTCTTCCAGATCAGCGGCCTGCAACTGGCGATCAGCGCTGGCTTCGTGCTGTTCTCGTCGGTCTGCATCCTGTATCAGACCAGCGCGATCATCCACGGCGGTGAGCGCAACTACATCATGGCGACCATCAGCCTGTATGTTTCGATCTACAACCTGTTTGTCAGCTTGCTGCAGTTGTTTGGCCTGATGGGCCGTGACGACTGATCCCATCGCGGTTAGAAGAACGGCGCTTTCCTGAATAGGGGAAGCGCCGTTTTTTTGTGGCCGGATCTGGACGGTTGCGTTCATCCTGTGGAGCGAGCCTGCTCGCGATGGCGGTGGACCAGCTTGCATTGATGTCGAATGAACCGGCGCCATCGCGAGCAGGCTCGCTCCCACAGTGGTGCTATGGAGTATATAAATTCCCCATCTATTCAGCCATTGGCGGCAACCGACGCTTGACCGGGGTCTTCTTGACGATTGCCGTATTGGTCTCGGCGTGGACATTGAGTCTGTCCAGCAAGGTATCCAACTGCTCCATCGAACGCACATGCAGCCGGGCGATGAAGCAGTCTTCGCCGGTCACTTTGTCGCATTCGGTGAATTCGGCAATCGCCTGGATCTGCCGTTCCACTTCCTGCAACTGCCCAGGCAGCGGTCGGATGCGTACGATGGCTTGCAACTGATAACCGAAGCTCTTCGGGTCCACTTCCACGGTATAAGCCCTGAGCACGCCACGCTCTTCGAGCCTGCGCAGGCGCTCGGCAACGCTGGGGGCGGACAGGCCACTGAGGTTCGCCAGGGCCTTGAGGGAGCGGCGGGAGTCTTCCATCAGGGCGCTGATGAGAATCTGGTCGATATCGTCGGTCATCTTTGACTCCGTTAGGCGAATTGGGAAAATCGCCTTGATAAAAAAGGCCAGATCGCAGTCTAGCCTTTTTCAAACCATGGAGAAGCCCTGTATCGGCTCGGCATACTGTGCCCACTTGCTGAAGGAGCCTCAAGATGGATAAGTCCCTACGCCGCGGTTCGCTGGAAATGACGGCCGCCATGCTGATTTCCGGAACCATTGGTTGGTTCGTGCTGGTTTGCGGCCTGCCGGTGCTGGATGTGGTGTTCTGGCGCTGCGTATTTGGCGCAGCGACCTTGCTGCTGATCTGCGCCGGCTTCGGCTTCCTGCGCCCAGGGATCCTGACCCGTACCACTTTCCTGCTGGCGGTGCTCAGTGGGGTGGCGATCGTCGGCAACTGGGTATTGCTATTCGCTTCCTACTCTCGGGCGTCGATTGCCATTGGTACCGCAGTCTACAACGTCCAGCCGTTCATGTTGGTCGGGTTGGCGGCGCTGTTCCTGGGAGAAAAGATCACTGCGCAGAAACTGTTCTGGCTGGCGGTCTCGTTTCTTGGAATGCTGGCCATCGTCAGTGCGCACGGCGAGCAGGGGCAGGGCGGCGGCGACTATCTGATGGGCATCGGGTTGGCGCTGGGGGCCGCGTTGTTGTATGCGATCGCGGCGTTGATCATCAAACGCCTGACCGGCACGCCACCGCACTTGATTGCGCTGGTGCAGGTCAGCACAGGTGTGATGTTGCTGGCACCCTGGGTGAACGTCTCGGCATTGCCGCAACAAGCCGAAGGGTGGGCCAGCCTCATCACGCTTGGCATCGTCCACACCGGCGTGATGTATGTGTTGCTGTACAGCGCGATTCAACGCTTGCCCACTGCGATTACCGGCGCGCTGTCGTTCATCTATCCCATCGCGGCGATCTTCGTCGACTGGTTTGCCTTCGGCCATCGACTCGAACCACTGCAATGGCTGGGTGTGGCGGCGATCCTGCTGGCAGCCGCCGGCATGCAGCAGGGCTGGGGTATCAAGCTGCGTCGCCCAGCCCTGTCGTAATGCGCGGTCAGAAGATGTAGTCGGTGGTCAGGAAATTCGAATCCCGCTCCCGGATGATGTCGCTGATCAAGGCCTTGTTGCTGTCCTGGAATTTGGTCGCGACCAGGGTGCGGATGGAGAACGTACGTAGCGCGTCGTGGACGGACAAGGTGCCTTCGGCCGAATTCTTCCGGCCGTTGAATGGGAAGGTATCCGGACCACGTTGGCACTGGGCGTTGATGTTGATGCGACCGACCTGGTTGGCGAAGGTGTCCACCAACCTGCCGACTTGCGCCGGGTCGGTGCCGAAAATGCTCAGTTGCTGGCCGAAGTCGGACTCGAGTACGTAATCGACCACAGTATCGAGATCGCGATAAGGCACGATGGGCACCACCGGGCCGAATTGCTCTTCGTGGTAGACGCGCATCGCGGTGTTCACCGGATAGAGCACTGCCGGATAAAAGAACGAGCTTCGCGATTCGCCGCCGTGGGCATTCTGCACGGCGGCGCCTTTGGCGACCGCATCGGCCACCAGCGAATGCAGGTAGTCGACCTTGCCCGCTTCGGGCAGTGGCGTCAGTGCCACACCGTCCTCCCACGGCATGCCGGGTTTCAGGGTGGCAAGCCTGGCATTGAATTTTTCGATGAAGGCCGGCGCCACGTCTTCATGGACAAACAGGATTTTCAACGCGGTGCAGCGCTGGCCATTGAAAGACAGCGAGCCTGTCAGCGCCTCGCTGACGGCGTTGTCCAGGTCCACGTCCGGAAGCACCAGGCCAGGGTTCTTCGCGTCCAGCCCGAGGGCGGCACGCAAACGGTGCGGACGCGGATGAAGTTTCTTCAGGTCGCTGGCGGCCTTGTTGGTGCCGATGAACGCGAAAATGTCGATCTTGCCACTGGCCATCAGCGCACTGACGGTTTCCCGACCACTGCCGTAGATCACATTGATTACCCCGGCCGGGAAGCTGTCGCGGAAGGCTTCGAGCAACGGACGTATCAGCAGTACGCCTAGCTTGGCCGGCTTGAACACCACCGTGTTGCCCATGATCAGCGCAGGAATCAGCGTGGTGAAGGTTTCGTTCAACGGGTAATTGTAAGGCCCCATGCACAACGCCACGCCCAGCGGCACGCGACGGATCTGCCCGAGGGTGTCCTGTTCCAGCTCGAAGCGGCTGGAGCGCCGGTCCAGTTCCTTGAGGGCGTTGATGGTGTCGACGATGTAGTCACAGGTGCGGTCGAACTCCTTCTGCGAGTCCTTGAGGTTCTTGCCGATTTCCCACATCAGCAGCTTGACCACCGCCTCCCGTTGTTCACGCATGCGCGCCAGGAACGCCCCGACATGGGCGATGCGCTCGGCCACGCGCATCGTTGGCCACTGGCCCTGACCCCGATCGTAGGCACGTACGGCAGCGTCAAGGGCGGTGAGGGCGGTCTCGGCATCCAGCAGCGGCGTGCTGCCGAGAATCACTTGCTCATCGCCATCGGCACGTGTCAGGTAGACCGGGCTGCGGACCACGGCCAGTGGCCCCTGCCAAGTACGCAACACACCGTCGACCAGGTATTCGCGCTGCTCGGTCGGGCCTTCGAGACGGTAAGCGTCCGGGATATCGGCAGCGTCGGGGAACAGGTCGGCGAGGAAGGGGGCTGTGGTCATGTCGTTACTCCATCAATGAAATGAGCCATGGGAAGGCTTGCAGGCGTAGATTGTTTTTAGGGTTATACGCCTTAATGGAGGCGGTTTTTAAGTAGGATGAGCTGGCAATGGCTTTTTTGACCGCCCTCGACCGGGGAAATACAGCGGGCCGGCGGCTGGCTGCGCCGGCCCTGTATCGCGGGATTTACCAGCGCATCCGTACCCCCATGCTGGTGATGATCCCGTTCAGGTCGTTGTCGTCGACATCGCTGCTGTAGTCGGCGCTGACGTACAGGCTCACTGCCGGTGTGACCCGAGCCACTAGGCCCAGGCCCACCTCGACCGTGGACGACTTGCGGCTGCTGCTGATCTTGTCGACCTTGTCCAGGCTCAAGGTCTCGGTGTTCTGCACGGTGTGCCACAGGTTGGTACGCACGTAGGGCTCCACACCGAGTCCGTTAAGTTGGTAGCTACCTTTGAGTCGGGCGCCGACGCGACCGCTCCAGGCGCTCATTTCGTTGCGGTTGCCATTTTCGGCGTTCGGGGTGTCGAGAGAGACGCGCTGGTTGATCAACTGCGCCTGGGGTTCGACCACCCAGTTGGTGCTGATGCCGATCGGAAAGCCACCTTCGACCGACAGCGTCACTGCGCTGCCTTCGGCTGCCTGGCGTTGGCCTTGTTCGGTCCGGCTGTAGCCGTTGACCCGGCCACCACTGGCACTGAGGTCCACGTGCCAGCCCGCCGGGCCGGACAGGCTCCGGTACGCACCAAGAAGACCGTTGCGCCTGCGTCAAGAAAACCGCGGATGTATAGAAACTCTTGATCAGACCCGCTAATGGAGTGATTCCTCTGGCATATTTTCTGTCAACGAACCGTCTCCGGCCTACCAGCTGATCCGCACGCCGAGATTGCCCGCCACACTGCGTTGTTGGTTGCTGTCCAGGTTGTTGCTGTAGTCGGCGCCTGCGTAAAGGCTGACCGCAGGCGCCAGGCTGACAATGACCCCAATGCCCAGGTCAGCGGTAGAGGACCGTTGCTGGGTCTCGACCCGGTCGGTGTTGTCGAACGTCACGGTATCGGTGCCGGAAAACGTGTGCCAGAGGTTGGCACGCAGGTACGGCTCCACCGGCATGCCGCTGACCTGATAGCGGCCCTTGAGCCGCGCACCGAGGCGACCGGTCCAGGCACTGTCGGAATCGAATTCGACCCGGGAGACCCCATCGTCCTGGGTATCCAGGGAGACTTTCTGATGGATGATCTGGACTTGGGGCTCAAGCACCCAATCGTTCGCCACGGCGAAAGGGTAACCGGCCTCTGCCGAGAGGGTCAGGGCATGGCCCCGGTTATCAATCTTGAGGCCGCGTTCGGAGCGGCTGTCGCCATTGAGCCGCGTGCCCATCACCACCGCGTCAACGTAGCCGCCGGTAGGGTCGATGAGCGTCCAGTACAGGCCATAGCTGTCGCCGTCGAGGTCGACTTTACCGGCGCGTCGGCCTTCGAAGCCGAGGTTGAAGCCATCGACGTTGCCATTCAATTCGGTATGGCCGACAAAAAAACCGATGCGCTGGGTCTGGCCGCCGGACATTGGCGCGCTGTACAGGTCGTTACCCACCTGGAAGCCCTTGATGGACCCGTCAAAGCGCGGCGTGACCGTGCCGGCCCAGGTCTGGTCCAGATCCTTGCCATAGACCCGACCCCAGCCGGCCCCGAATGCACCGGTCTCGGTCAGCAGGCGCTGGTCGCCCTGACGGTCATGGAACGTGCCCAGGGCCATCAGGGTCAGTTGCGCTGCCACAGGTGGCATGGTGGACCAGGTGGGCACTTCCGGACGATACAACGGGATCGGCGCCGCGCCCGCGACGGGCACCGGCAGCGGTGGCAACGGCGGCGCGGCCGGCGCGTTCGGCAGTTGCGGGGCAGGGGGCGCTGCGAGTGGTCCGGCCACCACTGTCGAGCGCAGATACCAGTTGTTTGCATTGCCCGTCACGCCGCCCTTGAACAAGCGATAGTCGAATGCGCCGGCCGAGACTGACTGCGCCAGGGAAAAGGCGTTGCTGTCACTGACGGCGCCGCCCTGGGCCTGGACCACTTCGATCCCGTCCTGGATGGTCAATCCGCCAGCTCCTCCGACGTTCGTGACGGCAATGGCGGTATTGCCGGTGAGCGTTCCGCCGTTGACCACCAGTTTGTCGCTGGGCGAATTATCAGCGCCGAGCACCGTCTGCAGGCGTAACTGGCCATTGTTGCCGACATAGTTGCCCTGTACGGTGAGGCTGTCGTTGGTGCGGGTATTGTCGCGGGTCAGGTCGATCGTGCCGCTGTTATTGAGGGTGACCAGTTGGCCGGCAGTGAATGGATTGACGCTGCCCTGGGTCGACGTCAGAACGCTGCTGCTGTCGATGTTCAGCACGCCGGTGGCCGTGGCAGAGTCGCCCAGTACCAGTGTGTCATTGAGGTCCAGGCGCGATCCCTGAGACAGGTTCACCGTCTCCCAGTTGACGTAGCGCGCCCCGGTGCCAGAGGTCGTGGCTTCGAAGGTCAGACTGTCCTGGCCCAGGCCGCCATCCAGGCTGGGAGTCGTTGCGAGTACGGTTTCATCCAGGTTGCGCAACAGCGCCGTATCGGTGCCGTCGCCCATCAGGATCGCCGAACGGATGAGACCGCCGCTCCATTGCAGTTGGTCATCGCCGAAACTGGTCCTGACTTCGCCGACGATCTCGCCTCCACTCACCGTGACGCTGTCGTTGCCGCCGCTGACACTGACGTTGCCGCCGATGCGCCCGGCGGAAAGGATAATCGTATCCTGGCCGAACCCGGTCACCAGGTTGCCGAGAATTTCGCCGCCCGACATGTCGAAAATGTTGTCGTCGAGCTTCATGTCGACCCGCCCGATGGTGCCACCGGTCATGCGAGCCTCATCGCCGTCCTCGAACGCGCCAACGATGGTGCCGCCGGTCATCAGGAAGGTATCCAGGCCATCGCCCTGGGCCAGGGACTGGATGCTGCCGCCGTTCATCACGAAATCATCGATGCCTGAACCCTGTTCCACGTCACCGGCAATCACCCCGTTGGGGTTGATCAGGATGTGATCGGTGCCGGCGCCGAAGATGACATCGCCTTGGATGACGCCGCTGCCATTGGCTGGCATGGTCAAGGTGTTATTGCCGGATAGGTCCGTCAGCCCGGCGCTGGTGCCGCTGTCGCAGACATGGGCATCGTCGCCCGCCGTGGGCGTCAGGGTACAGGCTGCGATGGCGCTTGGAGCGTCCAATTGGAACAGGAGCAAAATCCACACAGCGTTGAACAGCCGATTGAATCCTTGATCGTGCAAGCTCATGTGCTATCCCTCTGCGTCGGCATCCCTGGACACCGGTTTCAGCATTGGTTGCACAACGGCTGGCACACAGGGGCCTGGCAACGCTCGCTGTATGGAATGGCACCCTAGCAACGAAAAGCTGGCGCCGCTACTGTCAGAACTTACAGGTCGGCGCGCGCTGGAGAGGGACAGGGAGAGGGTTACAAATGCACTTCCACTGACAACGGCAGGTGGTCGCTCAGGTGTGTCCACGGCCTGTTGCCGAGGATTTGCGGCGCGTGGCTGGTGGCGTTGCGCAGGTAGATACGGTCCAGGCGCAGCAGCGGGAAACGCGCTGGGTAGGTGCGGGCGGGGCAGCCGTGATGATGCTCGAAAGCTTCGTGCAGGTAGCCACGGCGGGCGAGGGCGATGTTGCCGCGCAATTGCCAGTCATTGAAGTCACCGGCAATGATCACCGGGGCATCCTCGGGCAGTGAGTCGAGCAGTTGGCAGAGCAACTTCAGTTGGAGTTGGCGATGGCTTTCCAAAAGACTCAAGTGCACGCAAATGCCATGGACCTCGGCGTGGCCCGGCACCTCCAGTACGCAATGCAAAAGTCCGCGTCGCTCTGGGCCGGTGATGGATACATCGAGGTTGCGGAACTGGCGAATCGGGTATTTGGACAGCAGTGCATTACCGTGATGGCCGTCGGGGTACACCGCGTTGCGACCGTAGGCAAAGTCGTTCCACATGCTGTCGGCGAGAAATTCGTACTGCGAGGTCTGGGGCCAGTTGTCGTAGCGTGAGGCGTGGCGATCGTGCTCGCCCAGCACCTCTTGCAGGAACACCAGGTCGGCACCGGTACTGCGCACCGCCTCGCGCAATTCGGGCAGGATGAAACGCCGGTTGAGGGCGGTGAACCCCTTGTGGGTATTGACCGTCAGAACCCGCAACCGATGAACCGCTGCGGGCGTGTCCAATGGTATGGTTTCCAGGGCCTGCCAATCGGGATCTTGAGTCACGTTCGCTCCTGAATCAGACGTACCTGTTCATGCGACTGGCGAGAGGCTGTGGCAGTTCCGGATTTTTCATGGTGACTGCACAACGCGTCACAGCCTGAACCACCGCCATCGCGAGCAGGCTCGCTCCCACAAGGAATTGCGGTGTACTCAAGCTCCATGGACGGCGATAAACCCATGTGGGAGCGAGCCTGCTCGCGATGGCGTCGGCGCTCACAACATCATTGCAAGCAGGCCAACCGCTTTCGCGAGCAAGCCCGCTCCCACAGGAATTGGGGTTTAATTCGAGTTCCGTGATCGTCGCAAAATCCCATGTGGGAGCGAGCTTGCTCGCGATGGCGTAGGCACTCACAACATCATTGCAAGCTGAACCACTGCTATCGCGAGCAAGCTCGCTCCCACAGGTTTGTAGTGCCAGGCCTGGGTTTCAGATGAACACGATCTCATACGGCATGCCCATGCGGTCGAGGATGACCCGAGGCACCAGCGGGGCGATGCCGCTGGCGGGTTCGCCGTTCAGCTGGCTGGCGTAGGCATGCATGGCGTGGCGTTTGCGTGCGGTGGTCCAGACGTCGAGGCGCAGTTTGCGGGCGCGGTGCCAGGGGATCTTGTTCTGCTCGCGTACTGGCCAGTGCCAGGCCCACACCGGCAGTTCGTTGAACGCCGCTCCGACCTCCTCTGCGGCCTGCGCGCCGGCCCGGCCGACCGTGTCGTGGTCGCTGTCGCCGTCCTTGCGCCAGGTGCCGAACACCACGTCACCGGGACGCAGATGACGGCCAATGAAAGCCGCCAATTCAGCTTCGTGTCCGGCCAGGGCCTTCTCCGGGAAACCGCCGCGGACCCATTGCAGACCGTGGGTGGCGATACCCAGGCGGCTCAAGGCATCGACGCTTTCCTGAGGATGGGGCCGTTGCGTGCGCAGGCGTTCATCGGTCCACAACGGTGAACCGGGATGGCCGAGGGCACCGTCGGTGACCGAAATCAGCAATACGGGCCGGTCCAGGTTGTTCAACAGTTGGAGCAAACCGCCACAGGCGCCGATCTCATCGCCCGGGTGCGGGGCTAGGATGACGGCGCGGGCACCGCTGGGAATGAGCGTCTGGGTACTGATGATGGGGATATCGGCCAGTTGCGCAGCACTGTTCCAGATCTGCGGGTGCTGCCGGCCATGCAAGCGAGAGGCGGGTTTCATCGGGGACGTCCTTGTTGTATTCAATCTTGCAACCGGCAACGGGCCTCTGCCCGACGGCGCTCGTAAACGCTTGGTTGCGATTCGCGGTGCTCCCAATCCTGGAAACTCCCGCAGGCGAAGTATTGACCATGGCGGTCGATTCGTCGCGTCACATGTGTGTCTGAACCGGTTTTTTTTCTCCAGACTGGGATGCAGGTATCGAGAACCGCGTCCTTGCGGTTCGTTTTCGATCGTTTTCAGCGCGAGGTTCAGTCCTCTTCTTCGCGCTGCAATTCGAACAGCAGCAGCGAACGCCCCGTGACGGCATATTCGGCGTCGAAGTCGAAGCGCTCCTCGCCACGGATCGTGGGCTGGTTGGTGTCAATCATGCAGGTCCAGAAGCTGCCCTCAGGCACTTGCGGCAGGCGGAAGTTGACGATGTCATGGTGCGCATTGACCACCAGCAACAGCGTCGCGTCGCCGCCCTTGCGGCGGATCCCCGTTTCCTGGGCGCGCCCGTCCATCAGCATTCCCAGGCAGCGCCCGTGGCCGTCCTGCCACTGCTCGGTGGTCATCTCGCTGCCATCCGGGGCCAGCCAGGTCACGTCCTTGACGCCGATGTCCTCGTTGTAGTTGCCCACCAGGAACCGGCCGCGGCGCAGGATCGGGTAGGCCAGGCGCAACTTGATCAAGCGCTTGACGAACTTGAGCAGCGCCGCGCCGTCCTCGCTCAGGTCCCAGTTGACCCAGCCGATCTCGCTGTCCTGGCAATAAGCGTTGTTGTTGCCGTGCTGGGTCCGGGCGAACTCGTCACCGGCCACGATCATCGGTGTGCCCTGGGCCAACAGCAAGGTGGCGAAGAAGTTGCGCATCTGCCGGTGACGCAGTGCATTGATCTCAGGATCATCGGTCGGGCCTTCGACGCCATGGTTCCAGGACAGGTTGTTATTGCTACCGTCCTGGTTGTTTTCGTCGTTGGCCTCGTTGTGCTTGTCGTTGTACGACACCAGGTCATTGAGGGTGAAGCCGTCATGGGCGGTGACGAAGTTCACCGAGGCGTAAGGGCGTCGGCCCCGCTGGTTGAACATCTCTCCGGAGGCGGTCATGCGGCTGGCGAAATCGGCCAGTTGGCCATCGTCGCCTTTCCAGAACGCGCGGACCGTGTCACGGAATTTGTCGTTCCATTCTACCCAGCCCGGCGGGAAGCCGCCGACCTGATAGCCACCGGGGCCGCAGTCCCACGGCTCGGCGATCATTTTCACCTGGCGCAGCACCGGGTCCTGCCGGCAAGCCACAAGGAAGCTGTGGCGCTCGTCGAAACCGTCGTGGTAGCGCCCCAGGATCGTTGCCAGGTCGAACCGGAAGCCATCGACGTGCATTTCCGTGGCCCAGTAGCGCAGGGAGTCGGTGACCATCTGCAGGACGCATGGGTGGCTCAGGTCCAGGGTATTGCCGGTGCCCGAATCGTTGATGTAGTAGCGTTTGTCGTCGGGCATCAGCCGGTAGTACGAGGCGTTGTCGATGCCGCGCATGGACAGGGTCGGGCCTTGCTCGTTGCCTTCGGCGGTGTGGTTGTAGACCACGTCGAGGATGACTTCCAGGTTGGCCTCGTGCATGTGCGCGACCAGTTCCTTGAACTCCGCAATCTTGCCGCTGGCCAGGTAGCGGGGGTCCGGGGCGAAGAAGGCGATGCTGTTGTAGCCCCAGTAGTTGGTCATGCCCTTGTGCAACAGATGCTGGTCATTGACGAAGGCGTGGATCGGCAACAGTTCTACCGAGGAAACACCCAGCTTGCGGATGTGTTCCAGCACGTCGTCGACCATCAGCCCGGCGAATGTGCCGCGCAGGTTCTCCGGCACCGCCGGGTGACGCATGCTGATGCCGCGAACGTGGGTTTCATACAGGATGGTCTTGTCCCACGGTACGCTGACCCGGTGGTCGTGGCCCCAGGTGTGCGCGGGGTCGATGACCTTGCACTTGGGTACGAACGGCGCGCTGTCGCGCTCGTCGAAGCTGAGATCACCGTCGGGATGGCCGATGGTGTAGCCGAACAGTGCCTCGGACCATTTCAGTTCGCCGACCAATTGCTTGGCATAGGGGTCGATCAGCAATTTGTTCGGGTTGAAACGGTGGCCATTCTCCGGGTCGTACGGGCCATAGACCCGGTAGCCGTAGATCAGTCCCGGATGGGCATCGGGCAGATAGCCGTGGTAGATCTCGTCGGTGTACTCCGGCAGTTCGATGCGTTCAAGCTCGACCTCGCCAGTGTCATCGAAAATGCACAACTCCACCTTGGTGGCATTGGCGGAAAACAGTGCGAAATTGACCCCGAGGCCATCCCAGGTCGCACCGAGTGGAAAAGGCAGCCCTTCACGAATCCGCGAAGCCTCGATAACGGGCGGCGGCGTGGTTTTTTTTGGACGGGTCATAGTTGCTCCTGCAAAAGACAGATACGGCAATTCAATTCACGTAGGACGGGTGACTATGCGCTGCGCCCGTGGCGGGGGGATTTATCCCCGCTGGCGTGCGCAGCGCCCCCAGAAGGATTGACTTGGGTCGGTCAGTCATCCGGGCCGGATATCCGGGCTGCCATGGCAGCCCAGCGGGGATAAATCCCCCTCGCCACATTGGGTTGGTCGCGGTCAGGAGACGAGTCAGACCACCGGCGGCTTACGGGCTGCCCGGGGCTTTTTCTCGGCCGGCTTGACCGCCGGCGCTGCGGTTGTGTTCGCCGCAGGCTTGGCCGCCGGTTTAGCCTTGGGAGCGGCTGCCTTGGCGGCCGGTTTGGCAGTGGTCGGCTTGCTGGCTACCGGCTTGATAGCGTCAGCCTTGGCTGCCGCAGGTTTGCTGGTCGCCTTGGCCGGTTTGCTCGGCGCCAGGGCTTCGGCCTCCGCCAGCTTGCGCGCCATCTCCCAGTGGCGTTCTTCCTGCCCGGTGGGCTTACCCTCGGATTCCCAGATCTGATAAGCGAATTCGCGGATGCGTTTATCGTCGGTACTCATTGCAGTGCTCCTGACTAACTCAAGATTGAATAAAGACATTGACCGGGAAATCCCCCAGCGCGGCGCTGATCATCAGCTCCCCTTGGGGTGTGACTGCTGCGCTTGCAAAAAGTCCCTTCAGTTTTCCGTCCCCACTGGCAAACGGTAATTTCACGCGGGTATCGCCCCAGTCCGAGGCGGCGACTTGCGGCACCGCTGCATTTTCGAGCAGCCGGGCGGCGCGGATCGGCACCACGATGATCGCCCGTTGTTGCTCGTGCTCACGCATGAACGCCAGGACCCGCTGGGCCTGCTCGCCGACCACCTCCAGCGGCTGGTAGCGGCCCAGGCGGAACAGCTGCGGGTATTGGGCTCGCACCGCCAGCGTCCTGGCGATCAACGCCTGCTTGACCCGTCCGTCGCGCCAGTCGTTGATCAACGCCGCCGGTTCGCTGTCGGCCTGTAGCGCCTCACGGCGTGCGGTGAAATCCACCGGGCGGCGGTTGTCCGGATCCACCAGGCTGAAATCCCAGAATTCGTTGCCCTGGTACAGGTCTGGAACACCGGGTACGGTCATGCGCAGCAAAGTCTGCGCCAGACTGTTGAGCGCGCCTGCCGGTGCAATGGCCTGGACGGCCTCGGCGATGGCACTGCGCAACGGCAGCCCCTCGTCCCCCAGCAACAAGCGCTCAAGGAACATCTGGGTGGCCTGCTCATAACTATCGTTGACCGCTGCCCAGCTGCTTTGCAGCTTGGCTTCGCGCAGGGCCTTGCGTTGCCATTGCCACAGGCGTTCGTTGTACTCGGCCAACGCCTTGGGATCTTGCAGGTCGAGGTCCAGCGGCCAGCTACCGAGCAGCGCCTGGTAGAGAATCAGCTCGTCACCCGCCGAGGGAGCCGCCGGATCGCTGTGCAGCGAAGGCGAGAGAATGCGCCATTGCTCCACACAAGCGGTGTACCAATCGGCGCGCTCGCTGAGTATCGCCAACCGGGCGCGGGTGTCTTCGCCACGCTTGTGGTCGTGGGTGGCGGTGGTCATCAGGTTATTGGGGAAGTGCGCAAGGCGCTCGATACAGGCGTTGTGGAACTCCTCTGGCGGGGCGCTGAAGCGCTCGGTGTTGTAGCCCACATCGTTACGTGACAGCAGCACCGCCGAGCGATACAGCGCCGTGTCTTCAACGGCCTTGGCGGCCGCCGGCGAGGTCAACTGCTGGAAGCGCACGCAGGCATGGCGCAGACGTTTGCGCTGGCTGCCGCGCGGGCGTTGGCGCCAGGGCATGCCACCGAGCCAGTCGGCCAGGCAATCGAGCACCGGCCAATCGGCTTCGCTGAGCGTCTGACGGGCACCCTCGAGCGCCTGGTTGAAAAACACCTGGTCCTCGGCGGAGCGGCCCAGCGGGTTGATGTAGGTGCGGTACACCGGGAAATGCACGATCAGCTCCTGCAAAGCCCGCCGAATCGCGCCCAGCGTCAGGTCACGGGTCATCACATCGTCGCGGGCCACTTGCAGCAGAGCCTGGGCGACGCTCTCGAAGTCTCCGGCCAGTGAGCCGTTGAGAATCTGCTGGCGTGCCAGTCGCGCTTCGTCGATGAACTGCGCCGGCCGTTCGCTGTGGCGGCTCCAGAACTCGGCGAGCGGGGTGGCGCCGGCCGGATCATGCTGCAACAGCGAGATCTGGTTCATGAACTCGTAGCCGGTACTGCCGTCGACGTTCCAGTCGCGGCGCAAGGTCTCGCCATCGCCGAGGATCTTCTCGATGAAGATCGGCAGGTGGCGCGACGGTGAGATCGAATCCAGGCGCCTGCGCAGTTTGCGGCAGTAGCCGCGTGGGTCGGCGAGACCGTCAACGTGATCGATGCGCAGCCCATCCACCAGGCCTTGCTCGACCAATTCAAAGATCTTGGCATGGGTGGCTTCGAATACGGCCGGGCGTTCGACCCGCAGCCCACCCAGTTCATTGACATCGAAAAACCGCCGCCAGTTGATGTCGTCAGCCGCCGTACGCCAACTGGCGAGCCGATAGCTCTGGTGCTCCAACAGTTGATGCAGACGCTCGAACCCTTCGGGCTGCGTTGAATCATAGCCACGCAGGTTATCTTCGACAGCCGCGAGGATCTCCGGTCGGGTCACCAGCTCGCGCAGTTCTGCTTGCAGCGGACGGGCGAGGGTATGGGCGTCGGTCTGGTAGTTCAGCGTGGTGAAGCGTTCGGCCAGCGCCTTGAGTGCCTCGGCCTGTTCGGCCGGCGCGCTTTCTGCGGGCCGCAGCAGCTCGCCATACTGCATCGGGCAGATCGGGAAGCGGTGTTCGTAGTGCTCGACATAGAAGCTGCCCTGGTGGGCGTCGAGTCGCAACTGCAACGTGCCTTCCTGCAACGCGACCCCGTAGTCGCTGCCCAGGAACGGCAGCAGCAACTGGCCTTCGAGCAGCGGATCAGGGGAATGCCACTGGATATCGAAGAACTCGCCATAGGGACTCAGGCGCCCCCATTCCAGCAGGTCCAGCCACCACGGATTGTCATGACCACCAACGGCCATGTGGTTGGAGACGATGTCGAGGATCAGGCCCATCCGATGCTCGCGCAGGGTTGCCACCAGGCGCCTGAGCGCTGCTTCGCCGCCCAGCTCCGGATTGACCAGGGTCGGGTCGACTACATCGTAGCCATGCATCGACCCGGCCCGGGCCTTCAGCAACGGCGAGGCGTAGAGGTGGCTGATGCCCAGTGAAGCAAAGTACGGCACCTTTTCGATGGCGTCGTCCAGGGTGAAGCCTTTATGAAATTGCAGGCGCAGCGTCGCCCGCAGCGGTTGGATTGATGTCTCTTTCATCGGTCACGCTCGTTCGCCTGAAGTCTCGCGCAGGCGAGTATTTCCAGACGCCGGGCAGCGTCCGGGTGATCCAGCAACGCCTGGCTTTCATGAGCCAGGCGGCGCCGCCAATTGGGGTGGGTGTCAATGGTGCCGGGCAGGTTGGCCTGCTCCTCGATGCCCAGGGCATCTTCGAGCGGCAGCAAGACCAGCGGCGCGCGAGTGTGGCCGAGGAAGCGCACACTGGCGTCGAGCACCTGGTCAGTCTCGCGGTGTTCTTCGCGAAAGTTCTGTGGATCCTGGTTCAGCGCATCGCGCAGGCCCTCGCGCTCGCGTTCGCGGTGTCTGCGCCATTCCATCTCGCCATGGGAGTCGACCAGGTCGAGCCGGGCGTTCCAGTCGATATCGTGCCCGTGCCACCAACCGTTGAGAGTCGGCAGGTCATGGGTGCTGGTGGTTGCCAGGGCGTCGTCCGGCCAGTCGAGGATCGGCTTGAAGCGGGCGTTGTCCTGTTCGAACAACAGCACGCGCATGCCGAGGATTGCGCGGGCACTGAGCTTGTCCCGCAAGCCATCGGGCACCGTCCCGAGGTCTTCGCCGAGAACGATGGCCTGGTGGCGGTGGGATTCGAGTGCCAGCAGGCGCAGCAGGTCATCGAACGGGTAATACAGATAGGCACCGTCGGAGGGTGGGGCATCGTTGGGGATGACCCAGAGCCGTTGCAGGCCCATGACATGATCGATACGCAAACCACCGGCATGGGCGAAATTGGCCCGCAGCATTTCAATGAATGCCCGGAACCCGTTACGCACCAGGCCTTCTGGGGAAAATGCCGAGATTCCCCAACCCTGGCCGGAGCGGTTGAGGATATCCGGCGGCGCGCCCACGGTCAGCGAAGCGAGCAGCTCATCCTGTCGGCTCCAGGCCTGGCTGCCGGCACCGTCCGCGCCTACCGCCAGGTCGGCGATCAGGCCGATGCCCATGCCGCTTGACTTGGCGGCGCTCTGGGCGCGCTCCAGGCATCGGGCAATCAGCCATTGGCAAAAGGCGTAGAAGCCGATTTCGTCGGCGTTTTCTTCGGCGAAACGCGCCAGCACGGCGCTGCGTGGGTTGCGCCAGTCTTCCGGCCACTGGCGCCAGTCGAGGCTTTCTCCCTGGGCTGCGCGTTCGGCCTGCAAGGCTTCGAAGCGGCAGTGGTTTTCCAGGGCTTCGCCACTGGTGTGGCGAAAGCTGCTGAAGTCTTCATGCAGCGGATGCTCGCCCTGGCTGAAGCCGTCGTACAAGGCCCGCAGCACTTTTTGCTTGGCCTGCGCGGCAACCGGCCAATCCACCAGCGGCTGTTCTTCAAGTGAGCGCAGTTGATTGGTCAGCCCCGTGGCGTCGATGGCGGTGCGCAGGGCCCGTTCGCCGAGGATGGTGCCGGGGGCGGCGTACAGGCTGTTGAGGAACAGGCGGCTGGACGGTGAGTAAGGGCTGTAGCGTCCGGTGTCGCTGCTGAACATGGCGTGCATCGGACTGATGGCAATCGCCTCGGCGCCGCGCTCACCGGCCACCCGTGCCAGTTCTTCCAGGGCCTGGGTGTCCCCGAAGCCGCCGTCGCCAGGGCGGCGCAACGCATACAACTGCGCGCTCAAGCCCCAGGCCCGTGGTGTCGGGTCATCCACCGCATCGGCCACGCTGTAGCAGCGAGCGGGCGCGACCGCCAGAGTGAAGTCCTGGTCCTGGATACGCACATGCTGGTAACCCACCGGGATCATCCCCGGAAGCCGGGCGTTGGCATCGAGTTTGAGGTTCAGCGTCGAGCCGTCCTCGCACTGGATTTCACAGGCCGTCTCGGCGTCGAAGTAACGGCTCAGGTCCAGGCTTGAGCCCACGTCGACGGTGAGCAGCGGTGGCAGTTGGTGGTTCTGTTGATCTTCTTGCAGTTGCAGCAGGCTGGCGTCGATTTCCTGGGCAGTGCCGGCTGGATGGCCAAGGGCCGTGAGGACCGAACGCAACACCGCCGGCGAGACTTTCTGTGCCCGGCCGTTGGCGTCGATCCAGTCCACCGCCAGGCCTGCGCGGCCGGCGAGGATTTCCAGTTGCGCATCACTCATGGACGCTCTCCAGTCAGGTTGGGCAAGGTTGCCGCTTGCGTCAGGGTGACCAACGCGCTGTAGGGCGCAAGGACGCCCTGTTGCAACTGACCCATGGCCTGCTCAGGATGTTCGAAAAGAATGCGTGCATCTTCGGCAGCGGCATGGGCCACCTGTCGGTCGCTGAGGTTGAGGTCGATGCGCAACACGCTGCCGTCGCCCAGTTGCCAGCGCGCACTGACCGCGCCGTAGCCCAGCACGATGGTATCCAAGGCATGCGCCCCCGGCAGGCGAGGGACGATCTCTTCACGGCGGATTTTCAGCAGGCTGCGGTAGAGCGTCTCGTTGGCCAGTTGTTCAGGTTCGTGGGCCTCCAGGTTCGGACGCGAGGATTCGAACGTCGGGGCTGCGTTGGGATCGGGGATCCGTACGCGTTTTTCCGGATCGGCAAAGGCACTGAAAGCCTTGAACTCATTGCGCCGGCCTTCGCGCACCAGCTCTGCCAGTTCGCCGTGGTGACTGGTAAAGAACAGGAACGGTTGTGGCGCCTTGGTTTCATCGCCCATGAACATCAGGGGGATCATCGGGCAGAGCAGCCACAGGACGGTCGCCGCTTGCAGGGCCTGGGGCGGCGCGAGTTGGTGCAGGCGCTCGCCCAGAGCGCGGTTGCCGATCTGGTCGTGGTTTTGCAGGAACAGCACGAAGGCACTTGGGGGCAGATGGCCGCTGGGCTCGCCCCGGGATTCGCCGTGACGGTTGATGTGCCCCTGGAACACGAAGCCCTGGCTGAGGCAGCGCGCCAGCTGTTCCGTCGGTTGTTCGGCGTAGTCGGCGTAATAGGCGTCCGTCTCGCCGGTCAGCAATACGTGCAGGGCGTTGTGGCCGTCGTCGTTCCACTGCGCGTCGTAGCCCTGTTCCAGCAGGCTCGCCTGGTTGTGTTCGTTCTCGACAGTCAGCCAGACGTAGCGGGTCGGGTCCACCTGCTCGCGGACCCTGGCTGCCAGTTCCTGGAGAAAGTCCGGGCTTTCGATGGCGTGCACCGCGTCCAGGCGCAGGCCGTCGAAACGGTATTCCAGCAACCACATGAGTGCGTTGTCGATGAAGAAGTCCCGCACTTCGCGGCGACGGAAATCGATCGCCGCGCCCCATGGGGTGTGCTTGTCTTCACGGAAGAAACCCTTGGCGTAGCGGTGCAGGTAGTTACCGTCCGGGCCGAAATGGTTGTAGACCACGTCCAGGATGACTGCCAGTCCATGACCGTGGGCGCTGTCGATCAAATGCTTGAGTTGTTCCGCGGTGCCGTAGGAGGCCTGGGGCGCGTAGGGCAGGACGCCGTCATAGCCCCAGTTCCGGTCGCCGGGAAATTGCGCCAGCGGCATCAGCTCGATGGCGGTAACCCCAAGCCCCGCCAGACGCGCCAGTTGTTGCTCGACACCTTCGAAACCGCCAAGGGCGCCGACATGCAGTTCGTAGATCACCGCCTCGTACCAGGGGCGACCGCGCCAGTGGGTGTGTCGCCATTGGTAGGCATGGGGATCGACCACCACACTGTGGCGATCAAGGTCGCCGGCCTGGGCGCGGGAAGCGGGGTCCGGCACCTCCAGTTCGCCGTCGATGTTGAAGCGGTAGCCGGTGCCGGCGGGGCAACGGGTCTGGATCATGAACCAGCCGTCGGACTGGGGCAGCAGCGGTATTGAATCTCCAGTGTCCAGCTCGACACTGACAAAAAAAGCATCCGGAGCCCAGAGGGCGAAGCGGGTGTGCTCGGCATCGAGCATGACCGCGCCATGGGTCCATGTATCACGCGTCCTTGACGACATTGCTACCTCATTGTCTGGCCGATTTGCCCAGTGACTTCGCCACCAGTTGTTCGTAGAGCTCTGCGTAGGGCTCCACCGCCTTGCTCCAGTTGAAAGGTGCCGACATGGCTCGGCAGCGCATTGCGTTGAGCAGGTCAGGGTATTGAAAAACCTTGAACGCCCGGCCCAAGGCCTGTTTGTAGCTGTCCACGGTTGATTCATCGAACAGGAAACCGGTGATGCCATCCTCGATGGTGTCCGCCAGTCCGCCGGTATTGCGCGCCACGGGCAGCGATCCAAAGCGCTGGGCGTACATCTGGCTCAAACCACACGGTTCATAACGCGAAGGCATCAGCAGGAAGTCGCTGCCGGCAAACATCCGTCGTGCATCGGTTTCGTTGAAGCCGATGCGCACGCCGATGCGTCCGGGGAAGCGCAGCGCCAGCTCACGCATGGCCTGTTCTTCTTCCGGTTCGCCACGACCGATGATGGCGATCTGTCCGCCTGACTCGACGATGAACTCGGCGACGGCTTCGGTCAGGTCCAGGCCTTTCTGGTAAACCAGGCGCGAGACCACGGCGAACAACGGGCCGTCAGAGTCGTGCAGCCCGAACAGCTCACGCACATGGGCCGCATTGACTGCCTTGCCTTCCCAGTCACCGATGGCGAATTTGCGGAACAGGTGAGTATCGGTGGCCGAGTCCCAGCTCTCGTCGATGCCGTTGGGAATGCCGCTGAGCAGACCCTGCTGGGTCTTGGACGCGAGGAAGCCGTCGAGGCCGCAACCGAAGGTCGGGGTGGTGATTTCCTGGGCGTAGGTGGCGCTGACCGTGGTGATGTGGCTGGAGTAGGCCATGCCCGCCTTGAGGAACGACAATTTGCCGTAGAACTCCATCCCTTCCTGTTGCAGCGCATGTTCGGGGATGCCCAGTTCCGGGCAGCACGCCAGGCTCACCACGCCCTGGTAGGCCAGGTTGTGGATGGTGAACAGGGTGGGAGTGCGTTGCCCGCGCCAATGCATATAGGCCGGTGCGAGGCCGGCTGGCCAGTCGTGGGCGTGGACCAGGTCGGGGCACCAGTGGATCTGCGCCAGGTTGGCGGCGATGTCCGCGGCAGCCAGTCCCAGGCGGGCGAAGCGGATGTGGTTGTCAGGCCAGTCGCGGCCGTTGTTGGCACCGTAGGGCGAGCCTTCGCGCTCGTAGAGTTCCGGGCAGATCAGTACGTAGATCACCAGGCCATCGGCCATGTCCATGCGTCCGATCTTGCAGGGCGGCAGCGCAGCGTGGCCGCCCAGTTCGCCGATGATGTGGATCGGATTGCCGCTTTGCATCACTTGCGGATACCCGGGAATCAGGATCCGGACATCATGCAGCCCGGCCATCGCCCGCGGCAGCGCGGAGGACACGTCACCCAGGCCGCCGGTTTTTACCAGGTCGGCAATTTCCGACGTTACGAACAAGACCTTCTTGCGATTGGGATTCTGTCGAACGACGGGGAGCAGTGCCTTGCCGCCGGTGGCCAGCACCGGAGCCGTCGGCGATTCGGCCGCCGGCGGTAGTTGTGAACGGACCTGTTGTGGTTCCAAGGCAGCACTGATCATAAATATCTCCCATGTTTTCGATCTGTTTCCGGCAAGCGCCAGAGCTGTTGTTTCATTGGCCGAATCCTGCGGCCAGGCGCACAAGCGCTACGCAAGGAAAGCAAAACACTGCCCTTGCGGCGAAGCGAATCAAGTGAAGGAGCTGCTGCAAGGACTATTGCAAGGACTGCACCAGTCGTTGTTGCCCTACCTTTACCCTGACCTGTCGCCGTTGCGAAAAGTTTCGACTTTTTTTCGTTCGGATGACTGGCCGGTTTTTTCGCCGGATTGCGAGTCTAGGGTAGAACTTAGAGCGGTGCGGGACGGTTCGTCGAATTGTCGGACGATCACGTTTTTTGTCGGCAATGTCTTACACCAGGCGGGGTAAATCCCACCCGACGAAATGCAGATGATGGAAACGTAAATGATGTATGGGGTGGTGGGGGTTTGTGTCGGTGAGCGATGGGATGGCGTGATGCACCATTGTGGGGCGTCCTGGGTGGCGGCCTTTTGATGGCGTTTCTGCGGGTGAATTTGTTTCTTGTGGGAGGGGGCTTGCTCGCGATGGCTGCGTTCCGGCTGACCGGGATTTTTGTGTATATATCCATTGT
>NZ_JBKGGU010000036.1:0-29541 GCF_052042015.1 Pseudomonas sp. SMV71
TGCCCGAAGGAAAGTTGAGCCAAGAAGATGACCTCTGCAGGCCATCTTTTTTACAACCAGGCTGTCAGGCTTCAGGCACTGGACAGCTCAAGTCCCCTTCCTTGCACTCGAGATAGGTCTTGAAGGCCTCGACCCGAGCTTTGGTCTGGGCGGTCATACAGTCGGTGTAAATCAACGGGTAGACACTGCCGCCCTCAACCCCTGAGGCGGAGAACTCGCATTCGGCATCCCGGAAACCGATCCACGCTCGTTGTGCCTTGACCAGCAGTTGCTTGGCTTTGGGATCGTCCTTCAAGCGTGCCGTGATCTGCTTGTAGAGATCGTTCAGCTCTTTATCGGCGGCTTTGTACTGTTGAGCTGCACACTGGTTCATCTCACCTTGGGTGATGGCATTGGCGCAGTCGTCAGCCTCGGCAACGGTGGCGAGAAGCAAAGGCGCCAGTGCCAGGAGCAAGCGTGGGGACATGTGTTGGTTTCTCCTTGAGGGTAAAAAAAGGCTGGGAGGAGTCTACATTGCGCCCTGCGCTTTTAAAGGGTACGAACGTTAAACTACGGTCTGATACAACTTTCCGGTTGGCCTCGTGGTCTTACAAGCCTACTGTTGAACACAGGAGGTGACCCATGCATTCATCCGACCGCATTGAAAGAAAGATCCTGCTCAAGGCGCCACGCTCTCAAGTCTGGCGTGCGTTGGCGAACGCCGAAGCCTTCGGCCAATGGTTCGGTGTCGCCCTTGAGGGCAAGCGGTTCGTGGCGGGGGAGCGAACCCAAGGGCAGATCACTTATCCCGGTTACGAACATCTCATCTGGGATGTGGCGGTGGAGCGCGTGGAGCCGGAACGGGTGTTTTCGTTTCGCTGGCATCCCTACGCCGTCGAGCCAGAGGTGGATTACTCGCAGGAGACCGAAACACGGGTGCAGTTCGAGCTCGAAGACATGGACGGTGGGACGCTGCTCAAAGTCGTGGAGTCAGGTTTCAATAGCATCCCGGAGGCGCGCCGGCTCAAGGCTTTTCGCATGGACAGCCGCGGCTGGGACGAGCAGATGACCAACATTGAAGCGTTCCTGAACCGGTCTTGACAGAAAATATCGCCTCCCAAGCCTGACATGGCTAAGGGTTTACGGAAGTGCGCTATAGCGAATGTCTTACACGCAATGGTAGTTATGTCGTCTGTTGCGTTTTGGATCCGACCAGTAATCTAGCCACATCCACTGAAGCACAGGGAGTGCTCAGGATCAGGGACGATCGACCTTGCAAGGATGGCTATCGACAGGGAGTCGTAATGGTCTTGGAAAAACCCGCTTCGGCGGGTTTTTTTTCGTCTGGCGAAAAGTACCGGAATCAAGCTATAGGCAAATGCTTACACGTGGTCGCTGTGTTGTCTTCTTTTCCCGGCGAGGCTGTGCGCCTAATCTGTGTCCATCCACTGAGTACAGGGAGTGCTTGGGGTCATGGATGATGGGACCAGGCAAGGAATGCCAGACAGGAAGTCATATCGGTCCTTGAAAAACCCGCTTCGGCGGGTTTTTTTTCGCCTATGAAAAAGTGTTCCACAGTCATGTCTGCCGAGAAAGGCTCAGGCGCTGCTCGCCTGCAACGCCTGCGCTCGCAGGCGAGCGATGTCTTTAGTGGGCGAGGCGCCAAACAAACGGCTGTATTCGCGACTGAACTGCGAAGGGCTTTCATAGCCCATCTTGTAGCCGATGGATGAGACGTCGCTGTTTTCCGCCAGCAGCAACCGCCTGGCTTCCTGCAGGCGCAGCTGCTTCTGATATTGCAGCGGGCTCATGGCGGTCACGGCCTTGAAACGGTGATGCAGTGCCGAAGGGCTGAGGTTGATCATCTGCGCCAGGCTGTCGATGCTCAGCGGCTCGGCGTAGTGAGTGTTGAGCCACTCGATGGCTCGGCTGATGCGGTGGGTCTGGGTATCTGGAATGGCAATTTCATGCAAGCGCTGGCCTTGGGTGCCACGCAACAGGCGGTAGAAAATCTCCTGTTGGGCCAGGGGCGCTAGGGTGGCGATATCGTCCGGGCTGTCCAGCAACCGCAGCAAGCGCAGCACCGTATCAAGCAGTGGCGTGTCGATACGGTCCAGGAACAGGCCCCTTGCGGTTCGTGCGGCCGGTACGCCGCTGGGGCTGGTATTGGCGATCAGATTGCAGATCTGTGCAGGGTCGATGTCGAGACGGACACACAGGTAGGGGCGCTCGGGACTGGCTTCGATGACCTGGCCCGCCAAGGGCAGCGTCACCGAGACCACCAGGTAATTGAGCGGGTCGTACACATAGCGTTCTTGCGCCAGCCGCACTTCCTTACGCCCCTCGACGATTACGCACAGCCCGGGTTTATGCACGACGGGCAGGGCATCGGTCGGTTGGTCGCTACGGATAAGGTTCAAGGCGTCGATGGCGGTGGGATAAATGCCGTTTCCCGGGGCGAAGCGCTTTATCAGGTCCGCCAGTTCGACGCGCCGCTGACTGAGACCGGCATCTGACGCAACCTGTAAGGACGTGGAAACCGACATGCCGAATACCTCCCTGGCCAATGAGTGGACGGCGCTAGTAAAGCCGATTGTACGGCTGACGACCAGAGGCGGTTCTGCGCTACAGGATCGTGCAAGTGGGCAGGAGAATCCGGCTAACCCTGGCATCGCTCGATTTCCTAATCTGGACCTGTCGAATCGCTCCTACCCGGAGTCAACACATCCAGACGAGGAAAACCATCATGTCCGACATCCAAAACAAAGTAGTAGTGATTACAGGTGCCAGCAGCGGGATTGGTGAGGCGGCTGCGCGTCTGTTGGCCGCCCGCGGTGCTCGCGTGGTGCTGGGAGCCCGACGTACTGATCGCTTGCAAGCGTTGGTGCAGGAGCTTGAAGCGATTGACCAGCAAGCCGTCTACAAGGCCGTAGACGTGACCCGTCGCGACGATGTCCAGAGCCTGATCGACTTTGCGGTCGAACGCTTCGGCAGGGTCGATGTGATCATCAACAACGCCGGGGTCATGCCGCTTTCCAAGCTCGAGGCGCTGAAAGTCGAGGAGTGGGACCGCATGATCGACGTCAACATCCGTGGCGTGCTCCACGGCATCGCAGCGGGCCTGCCGTTGATGCAGCGCCAACGCAGCGGCCAATTCATCAACATTGCCTCCATCGGCGCTTATGCTGTCAGTCCGACCGCCGCCGTTTATTGCGCGACCAAATTTGCCGTGCGGGCGATCTCCGAAGGCCTGCGCCAAGAGGTGGGTGGCGACGTGCGGGTGACGGTGATTTCCCCCGGTGTGACTGAATCGGAACTGGCCGAAAGCATTTCCGATGAAGGTGGGCGCGCCGAAATGCGCGAGTTCCGCAGGATTTCGATTCCTGCCGAAGCCATCGCCCGGGCCATTGCCTACGCCATTGAGCAGCCGGCGGATGTAGATGTCAGTGAACTGATAGTGCGGCCTACCGCGAGCCCGTTCTGAGACAACGTGGCAATAAAACGGTGGCGAGAGAGAAATCCCTCGCCACCGTTTTTTATTGCTCACGAAGATTTTTCGTCAAGCCAGTTCCAACCGCTGCGCGGCCCGTTGCGTGATCTGCGAACGCACCCGGAACGACTCCGCTGTGCGCCGGTGGGCTTCTTCCAGAACGTGCGCTGGGGCGGTTTCCGGGCTGCCTGCGTCGAACGGCGGGGCCGGGGCGTACTCGAGTTGCAGCTGGACCAACTGAGCAATGTCCTGGTCGAACAGCTCGGCCGCCAGGGTCAGGGCGAAATCGATCCCCGCCGTGATCCCGCCGCCGGTGATCAGATTGCCATCACGTACCACACGCTCCTTGACCGGGGTCGCGCCCAGAGTTGTCAACAGGCTGTGATAGGCCCAATGGGTGGTGGCCTGCTTACCTTTCAGCAGCCCGGCGGCACCGAGCACCAGCGCGCCGGTGCAGACCGAAGTGATGTATTGCGCGTGGTTCGCCTGGCGTTTGATGAAGGCCAGCGTCTGCTGGTCTTCCATCAACGGCCCGACGCCGGTGCCGCCGGGCACGCAGATCACGTCCAGTGCCGGGCAGTCGTCGAATGTGATGGTCGGCAGCAGCACCAGCCCGGTGCTGGCGGTGACCGGAGCCAGGTCCTTCCAGATCAGGTGCACCTTCACATCGGGCAACGAAGCCAGTACGTCATAAGGGCCGGTCAGGTCCAGTTGCTGGACTTGGGGGAATAGCAGCAAACCGATCTGCAATGTCATGTCGTCTTTTCCTTGTAAATACTGCCCGGGGGTGGACGGCTTTACTTTAGGGCCGTAGGCTCTGGCGTACTCGCCAATAAGCCCACGAATTACGCCAATATGCCGAACCCGCCGAAAACTGTTCATGTGCTGGCTTTTCCCAACGTACAAGTGCTCGACGTCACCGGGCCGTTGCAAGTGTTTGCCTCGACCAACGACCTGGCCCGCCAGCAAGGCTTATCGTTGCCTTACGCCCCGACGGTGATCGCGGCCTCTGGTGGTCCGGTGGTGTCCTCGGCGGGCTTGGCGTTGTTGGCTGAGCCGTTGCCGAGCGAAGACAGCGACACCCTGTTGATTGCCGGTGGCTGGGGGGTGTACGAAGCGGCAAAGGATCCGGACCTGGTGGCCTGGGTCAAGACGCATGGCTTGCGCTCGCGACGGGTTGCGTCGGTGTGCACCGGAGCGTTCCTCCTGGCCGCCAGTGGCTGGTTGGACGGACGACGGGTCGTCACCCACTGGACCCGTTGCGAACAGCTGGCCGAGCAGCATCCGCAATTGCGGGTAGAACCCAATCCGATCTTTATCAATGACGGCCCGGTCTGGACCTCGGCCGGGGTTACGGCCGGCATCGACCTGGCCTTGGCCCTGGTAGAGGACGACCTGGGCCGCGGTGTGGCCTTGGAGGTCGCTCGGCACTTGGTGGTGTTCCTCAAGCGTCCTGGCGGGCAATCGCAATTCAGCGTGACCTTGTCGCTGCAAAAACAGGGCGGTCGGTTTGATAATTTGCACGCCTGGATTGCCGAGAACCTGACTCGCGACCTGGGCTTGCCGAGCCTGGCTGCCCAGGTCGGCATGAGCGAGCGCAGTTTTGTGCGCCATTATCGCGCCGACACCGGCCAGACCCCGGCGCGGGCGGTGGAGTTGATTCGCGTGGAAACTGCTCGCCGGCTGCTGGCCGACACAGCGGTGCCGATCAAGCGGGTGGCGGTGCAATGTGGCTTCGGCAGCGAAGAAACCCTGCGCCGCAGCTTTCTGCGCGCCATGGGAGTGACGCCCCAGGCGTATCGCGAGCGATTCGCTCTCAGCCCTCAAGCAGATCCAGCAGTGCCTTGAGCGTCGCCTCAGGGGCTTCCTGTGGAATGTTATGGCCCACGCCGGCCAGCACGCGGCGCTCATAGAAACCGGTGAAGTGCCGGGCATCCTCGTCCTGTTCCGGCGCGGGCCCCACGCCGTCGTCGGCACCGCACAAGGAAATGCTCGGTACGCTGATCGCCGGTTGCTCCGCGAGTCGCTCCTCCATCCACTCCAGGGTCGGATCGCCCGGCGCGTACATGAAGCGATGACGGTAGGAATGAATCACCACCTCGACGAAATCCGGGTTGTCGAAGGACGGCGCGCTCAGTGGATAGAGCGCCGCGCCGCGCTTCCAGGTCGGTGACCACAAGCGCCAGAGCAATTCGCACAACTCGCGTCGGTTTTGCGTCAGGCCCTCGACACCTCGTGCGGTGTGGAAATAGTACTGGTACCACAACCGGTGTTCGGTTTGAGGATCCAGTGGTTGCGTCGAACGGGGAATGTCCTGCAAGTTGTAGCCATCGCCGGTCACCAGGCAGCGAACGCGCTCGGGCCACAATGCCGCCACGATACAGGCCGCCCGGCCGCCCCAATCATAACCGCATAGCGCGGCCTGGGGGATGTCCAGGGCCTGCATCAGGTCCAGCAGGTCCTGGGCCAGTGCAGCTTGTTGGCCGGAGCGCAGGATGGCGGGGTTGTTGAAGCGGGTCGGGCCGTAGCCGCGCAAATACGGCACGATCACTCGATAACCGCGCTGGCCCAGGACCGGCGCGACTTCATCGAACGCCCTGGGATCATAAGGAAACCCATGCAGCAGGATGACCGGCTCGCCCTCGGCGGGGCCGTGCTCTTCGTAGGCGATGCGCAGCAAGGGCGTTACCGCAAAGTTGATCTTGGGTGCTGGGTTCATGTCGGCCTCCGGCAATGCACGATGGCGCTCAGGCGGGTTCCTGATTCACGTATTTGGCCCGGTCCGGGGTGAAGGTCACGATCATGTTCGTGCCGGAGCAGGTGAGGGTGCGTTCCTGGGTCAGGTCGATGTCCAGGTCCTCACCGCGCAGGCCCTGCCATTGCGCGAGATATTTGAGACAGCCGAATTTCGCGTTCTTCTTCAGGCTGCGGCTGACGCCACCTTTCCAGCCCAGCACCGGCAGTTCGCCGGCCAGACAACGTTGCGCCAGTTCAGGAAACCGCCCGGCCCGTTCGCGGCCGATTTCCCAGCATTTGATCAAGCCTTTGTCCTGGCCGTCCCAGAGGTCTTCCCGGGACAAGCCTGATCGGGGGGCGGTGGTGATGGGGCGTTTAATGTGAGTCATGTCGAATCCTTGAGTCGGGTGTGACTGGGCAGCTCCGCTGCACCCGTGGGTGCATGATCTTAGGAGGGGTTTGCGGGGCTGGCAAATTGAAACGGGGCGCAGATGATCAGTGGAGACGGCGTCCCAAATTGATTTTGTGAAGCGCAAACGCCCCGTGGCGAGGGAGCTTGCTCCCGCTGGGACGGTCCGACGCCTCGGGCGCAGCGACCCCAAGATTTTTGCGCCTGCTGCGCAGTCGAGCGGGAGCAAGCTCCCTCGCCACGGGGTTGTGTTCCTACAAAAAATTAAGCGAAGCGGAATTTTCCGACGAGTCCTGTCGGTTGTCGGTTAGGAAGGGGCGGGGATAGGCTTTGCCCGTCGTTGCAAAATCAGCGACCGGGTTTGGTCACCCGTCCAATGTCAGGCGCACATGCGCCAACCCAGCATCTTGGCGCTTTTGTCGGTATGCTTTGCGGTGGGCTGTGCGCGGGGCACTTTCGAGTGCGCCGGGTGCCTGACTTCCCGGTTGACCAACCTGCGTACCGCCCACCATCCTCGTTTGGTCACGAGGAGGGTGAGCTCCACTTCAAGTCAGGAGTTTCACAATGGTCAAAATCACCCCCAACCCTCCAACCGCCGAAAACCTCTCGTCCTACACCACCCTCGATTCCAAAGAGCACCGCGAAGCCGCCGAGCGGGCGCTGAACATTCACTTGTCGCCCGACGCCCCAACCAAGCCCGACACCCAGGACGGACAGGTCTTTTCGGTCGCTCCGGGGCTGAGCAGCGAATCGGTGCTGACCAGCCTCAGCGAAACCCTGGCTTCGGCCAATGCGATGCTCAATGATTTTGCCTTTGATCTGGAAGGTTCGCGGCGTCATGTGGCGTTGGGGATTCAGCAGTTGATCGAACTGAGCACGCTGTTGGCTAACCGGGCATTGGATAACATCGAACCGACGTCCTGACTGATACACCGCTTCTGTGGCGAGGGAGCTTGCTCCCGCTGAAACGGTCCGACGCACCGGGCGTAGCGACCCCAGGATTTTGCGACTGCTGCGCAGTCGAGCGGGAGCAAGCTCCCTCGCCACGGGGGCCGTGCTTACAGCACAAGAGCATTGTGTTCATCTGCAGGCGAGGCGACGTTCTCAAGGCTGCCAATGATTCTTCTCCCCACTCAACTTGCGATCCAAAAAACTCGCTGCGCTGATCAGCGCCAAGTGCGTCAACGCCTGGGGTGTGTTGCCCAAGTGATAACCGTGGCTGTCGAACTCCTCGGCGTATAACCCCAACGGGTTGGCGTAGCGCAGCAATTGTTCGAATTCCAGCTGGGCTTTTTCCACGCGGCCGGCGCGGGCCAGGCATTCGACGTACCAGAACGAGCAGGCGGCGAAGGAGCCTTCGGTGCCGCTGAGGCCGTCGATGGGGCTGTCGTCGTTGCGGTAGCGGTAGACCATGCCGTCGCGCACCAGGCTTTTTTCGATGGCATCCAGGGTGGAAAGCCAGCGCGGGTCGCGGGCGCTGACGAAGCGCACCAGGGGCATCAACAGCATCGCGCCATCGAGGGCAGTGCTGCCCAGGCGCTGGACGAAATGCTGGTGTTCCTCGTTCCAGAAATTTGTCCAGATGTCCTCGTAGATCGCCTGGCGAGTCTCGTCCCAGCGAGCGAACGGGGCTGGGAGCGAGCGTTTTTCAGCCAGGCGGATGGCACGATCGACCGCGACCCAGCACATCAACCGCGAATGCAGGAACTGCTGTTTTTCGCCGCGCATTTCCCAGATGCCCACGTCGGGGTCCTGCCAGATGTTGCACACCTGATCGACCACATCGACCACGTGTTTCCAGCCTTGATGAGAGATGGCCTCACCGTACTTGTTGACCAGGTACACCGCATCCATCAATTCGCCAAAGATATCCAGCTGCACCTGCTGGTAGGCCAGGTTGCCGATGCGCACCGGTTGCGCGTTGCCGAAGCCGGCGAGGTGCGGCAGTTCGGTTTCCGGCAATTCGAGCCTGCCGTCCAAGCCGTACAGGATGTTCAGCCGGGTCGGTTGTTCGCAGCAATCGCTGACCCGGCTACGCAACCAGCGCATGTAGGCATTGGCTTCTTCGACAAACCCCAGGCGCATGAACGCGTAGACCGTGAACGAGGCGTCGCGGATCCAGGTGTAGCGGTAATCCCAGTTGCGTTCGCCGCCACGGGTTTCCGGCAGGCCGAAGGTGGCCGCGGCGATGATCGCGCCATGTCTGCGCGAGGTCAGCAGCTTGAGCGCGAGGGCGGAGCGGTTGACCATTTCCCGCCAGCGGCCCCGATAGTTAGACTGGCCGATCCAGCCGCGCCAGAACGCCAGGGTCCGCTCCAGGCATAGCGCGCTGGCGTCTCCCTGGAGCCGTGGATCGTCGATGCCGCCCAGCAGGAACTCGGCGTCCTGGCCCTGTTCCAGGGTGAATTCGGCCACTGCCGTGTCGCCGTCCAGGGTCATGGCCTGGTCGGAGCACAAACGCAGGCTCGGCTGCCCCGGCGCCTCGAAGCAGATATGTGTGTCGTCCTGGCGCGCCGTGGTGGCGGCCCGGGCATAGTCGTGGCGCACCGCGCAGCGCATGCGGAACGTCGCGCGGCCAACGGCCATGCGCACCTTGCGCATCAGCACGGGCAGGTCCTCCTCACTGTCGCCGATGGGTAGCAAGTCGGTGATTTCCACCACCACGCCGTCGCTCAACCAGCGGGTTTGCAGCACGTTGGTGTCGGGCAGGTAGATCTGTTGACGACGGGCCTCCGGCAAGTCCGGGGCGAGTTGAAAAATGCCTGCCTGGGGCGTGTCCAGCAGCGAGCAGAATATCGATGGGCTGTCGAATTCCGGCCAGCAGAAAAAGTCCACGCTGCCCCGGTCGTTGACCAACGCGGCGGTGCGCATGTCGCCGATGATGCCGTGGTTTTCGATCGGGCTCTGCGGTTCGTCGTGATCAGCCATTGCCGCGAAACCCCGGATAAAGGCTCATCCCGCCATCGATGAACAACGTGGTGCCCACCACATAATCGGACAGGTCCGACGCCAGCCACACCACTGCGTTGGCGACATCTTCCACATCACCTACGCGGCCATACGGAATCAGATCCAGCAGTTTTTGCCCCTGTTCACCCTCGACGACATCGCGATTGATGGCCGTGCTGATGGCCCCCGGCGCGATGCTGTTGATGCGGATGCGTTGGTGACTGGTTTCCTGGGCCAGGGACTGCATCAGCAGGTCGACGCCGCCCTTGGACGCGGCGTAATTGACGTGACCGGCCCAGGGAATGCGCTGATGAACCGAGCTCATGTGGATGATCTTGCCGGCGGCCCGGGACACACCCTGGCGAATCCCCTGGCGATTGAAAATCCGCAGGGCAGCCCGGGCGCAAAGAAATTGCCCGGTGAGGTTGGTGCCGATCACGGTGTTCCAGTCCTCCAGGCTCATGTCGACGGCGGCCGCGTCTTTTTGCAGGCCGGAATTAGCCACCAGGATGTCCAGCGTGCCGAAGGCATCGAGGGCCTTGGCGAACAGTTGTTCGACGTCCGCCTCCTTCGAAACGTCGGCACCGACGGCGATGGCACGGCCACCGCTGGCGTTGATTTCGCGGGCCAGGGCTTCGGCTGGAGCGGCGCTGGAATGGTAGTTGAGCACCACGGCGGCACCGGCGTCAGCCAGAGCCTTGGCGGCGCCGGCACCGATGCCGGAGCTGGCACCGGTCACTAGCGCGACTTGGCGGGCGAGGGAAATCTGCATAAAGAGCACCTTCAATGGACGGCCTTATTGGCTGACTGGCGCGAGGCGCGCAGAGTTCACTTGCACCCGACAGTCTTCACATTTGCACCACACCTTGGCGCTTCCCCCGTGACCGCCCTTTGTGGCAAGTTGCAGGCCCCTGTCGAGGCCCGGATCCCATGGCAAACCCTTATCGCGAACTGTTCAACGCTCCTGGCAGCCTGGGTTTCGTGCTGGCGGGGATGGTTGCGCGAATGCCGGTTTCCATGACGGGCATCGGCCTGATCACCATGCTTTCGCAGTTGCAGGGCGGTTACGCCCTGGCCGGCGCGGTGGCGGCGACGTTCGCCTTGGCGACCGCATTTTGCGCGCCGCAGGTGTCACGCCTGGTGGACCGTTTCGGCCAGGGCCGGGTCTTGCCGGTGGCGGCGCTGATCGGCGGCGGGGCGTTGTTGATGTTGTTGCTCTGCACCCGGTTGCAGGCGCCCCACTGGACCTTGTTCATTTTCGCCGCCTTGTCCGGTTGCATGCCCAGCATGTCGGCCATGGTGCGGGCGCGCTGGACCGAGTTGTATCGCGGCCAACCGCAACTGCGCACCGCCTATGCCCTGGAGTCAGTGCTCGACGAGGTCTGCTTCATCGTCGGGCCACCGCTGTCGGTGGGATTGTGCGTGGTGGCGTTTCCCGAGGCGGGGCCGCTGGCTTCGGTGCTGACACTGGCAATCGGCGTGACGGCGTTCATCTTGCAGCGCGCCACCGAGCCGCCGATCCATCCGCACCAGGCGCAGCACCAGGGTTCGCTGATCGGTTCCGGTGACATGCTGTTGCTGCTGTCGTTGATGCTCGCGATGGGCACGATCGTCGGCGTGGTGGATGTGGTCAGCGTGGCGTTCGCCCAGCAACAGGGGCAACCGGCGGCGGCAAGTATCGTGCTGTCGGTCTATGCCTTTGGCTCGTGCCTGGCCGGGCTGGCGTTCGGGGCGCTGCGCTCGAAGCTGCCGTTGCCGTTGCTGTTTTTGTTCGGGGGGATGGGGACGGGCCTGACGACGTTGCCATTACTGTTCGCATCCAATATCACCGGGCTGTCGGCGGCGATGTTTGTCGCCGGACTGTCGTTTGCCCCCACACTGATCGTCGCCATGGCCCTGGTGGAACGCCTGGTACCGCCGGCCCGGCTGACTGAAGGCCTGACCTGGCTGGTGACCGGCCTGAGCATCGGCGTGGCGGTGGGCGCCGCCGGTTCCGGCTGGCTGGTGGACCACTACGGCGCTCGTGCCGGTTTCGGGCTGGCGATCCTCGCCGGGGCCGTGGTGCTGGGGGCGGCAGTGCAGAGTTATCGGCATTTGAAATAACCGGCCAGGGTTCTTGCTGAACACACCAAACCCTGTGGCGAGGGAGCTTGCTCCCGCTTGAGTGCGCAGCACTCACAAAATTGTGGCCGCTGCGCCCGATGCGTCGGACCGTCCCAGCGGGAGCAAGCTCCCTCGCCACAGGGGCAGTGTTCTCTTACCAACCCCGCCCCGAATTCACCCAGAAATTCACCGACAGCGAGGTGGACACCGACTCCACCTGGTGAAACCAGCCCTCCGGCAGGAACAGCAAGTCCCCAGCTTCCAGCGTCACGCGCAGGAACGTCACGTCCCGGGCCTGGGGGAAGCGTTGGTAGTCCGGGGCATCCGGGTTGAAGTCGCAGCCGTCCAGGCCACCCTGGGGCGCGGTCGACCAGGTGCCGAGTGCTTCGCGGTGCTGGGGCGCGGCGAGGATGAAGCTTTTCTGGCCCCAGACCTGGGCGAACAGGTTATCGGTGTCGTCGCGGTGCAGCGGGGTCAAGGTGCCCTTGGGGCCGATCCAGATCCTTGGCGGTATGAACAGCGATCGGTCGAAGTAGGGCGGATAGTTGATCAGTTCCAGCAACTGCGCCGGCAGGATGTTGTTGCCCATATAGGCCGGCGGTACGCCGTCCGCACCTAGGGCCGTCGGGTTGTCCAGGGAGGCGATGAACGCCGCCATCGACGTGGAGCGGAAGTCTCGCTCGGTGGAAAAGGTTTTCTTCACGTAGTCGCCGTGGCGGGTGATGCCTTGCAGCTCGGCGAAGTGCACCAGGGATTCTTCGCGGCTGAGCTTGAACAGTGGCCAGTCCTGCAAGGCATCGCTGATGACCAGCGGGATGCCATGGGGCAGATAGCGGGCGCGAAACTCCTGCACCGACAACTCGCTGCGCGGTCGTCGTTCCACGTGGCGCTGGGTGGGCAGGCTGGCGGTGAGTTTTTCGCTGAATCGCGGCGGGGTGGGGTAGCGTTGGTTCATGTCGACCTTCGCCGCCACGGTGCTGCCGTGGCGGGCATGGTCGATGATCTGCGGCAGCAACGTCGCCAAGCCCATGTTGCCGCCGATCTTCAGGCGGCCACTGGCAAACAGTTCCTCGACGTTGGCCATGCCGGCCATGATCCCGAGAAAGTCCTTCTCAGCCACTTCAATGGTCACGTCAGGGCGCGGGTGCCGACCGGCCTGGGTGTGAGTACTGTCCGTGATCTGCGACCAGTACACCTGGTGCGGACCGAACACGAATTGGAAAACGCCTTCGATACCAACGGCGCTGGCGTTGGTAAACAGCTTGCCCAGGATGGTGTGCAGGTCCACGGTGTTTGCTCTTGTGGGGGTGGTTCTGGCAGGTAACGAGGACCTGAAGCAAAAATTTACCCCCCCCCACTGCAGAGCCTAACGCGTCGCCACCATGAATACCCGAGGAAAGGGCAGCAGCACCGTCCCATCTTCCAGCGCCGGATACGCTTGTTCGACCGCCCGCAAATAACGCTCCAGATACGCCTGGCGCTGTGCCTCATCCAGCGGCGTGAGGAACGGCCGCAAGCCACTGCCCTTGAACCACTCCACCACGCCCGCAGCACCGCCAGCCAGTGGATGATGGTAGGTGGTGCGCCACACATCGACTCTCGTGCAATGAGGCTTGAGAATCGAGTAATAGGTGCTGGCGTCCTCTACTTCCGTGCGGCTATCCGCGGCGCCCGTCAGTTGGCTCGCCCACGGCCCGTCGGCGGCGATGTCCCGCATCAAGCGGTGGGAGGGTTGGTGCAGGGTGTCCGGCATCTGGATGGCCAGGCTGCCGCCCGGCGCCAGTTTGCTCACCAGCGATGGCAGCAGGCTGGCGTGGTCGGGCAGCCATTGCAGCACGGCGTTGGCGAAGATCACATCGAACGGCCCCGGCTCGTTCCATTGGCCGATGTCTGCGGTATCGAACGCCACGGCGGGCAGGCGTTGGCGAGCGGCTTCGACCATGTCGCTGGAGCTGTCCAGGCCGCGCACCGTGGCGCCGGGAAAGTGCTCCACCAACAGCTCGGTGGAGTTGCCGGGGCCGCAGCCCAGGTCGATGACCGAGCGCGCCTGTGTGGGCGGGATGGCGGCCAGCAGGTCCCGGGCCGGACGGGTGCGTTCCTGTTCGAATGCAACGTATTGTTTGGCGGACCAGCTCATGACGTTTTCCTAGGGTGGCGTGAATCGGATGCCGCCAGTATAGGATTGTGAGGCGGCGACATCGAATGCGACTAATTCGCTATGTTGCAGCTTCGTTATCTTTCATACACGACCGATCGGAGAAAACCGCAGTGACCCAACTGACCCTGCTGTGCCTGCCTTATTCCGGCGCCAGCGCGATGGTGTACAGCCGCTGGCGGCGTAAATTGCCGTCATGGATGCAGGTCCAGCCGGTGGAATTGCCGGGGCGCGGAGCGCGCTTCGATGAACCGTTGCAGACCGACATGGCGGCGCTGGCGCTGCAACTGGCCCGAGAACTGCGGCCGACGCTCCAGGCCCCGTATGCCTTGTTCGGTCACAGCCTGGGTGCGCTGCTGGCCTGTGAGCTGGCCCATGCCTTGCGGGAATTGGGATGCCCGCCGCCACTGGCGCTGTTTGCCTCGGGCACCGCGGCACCGACCCTGCGGGCCGACTACGACCGGGATTTTGCCACGCCGAAAACCGATGCTGAGCTGATCGACCAGTTACGCACCCTCAACGGCACCAGCGAAGAGATATTAGCCAACGAAGAACTCATGGCCCTGACCCTGCCGGTGCTGCGGGCCGACTTTCTGCTGTGCGGTCGTTTCCAGCCGCGCCTGCGGGCGCCCCTCGATTGTCCGGTGCACGTGCTCGGCGGCACCGCCGACAAGGCCACCACCGAACAGTTGATGGGCTGGCGCCGGGAAACCTCGGGCAGCTTTTCTCTGGACATGTTGGCCGGTGGGCATTTTTTCATCCATGAGCACGAGGCCCGGGTGCTGCGGCTGATCAAGGATCAGTTGAGCGGGCATCATCGGCGCCATGGCCTGGCGGCCAGCGCTTGACTCCCTGATTCACCCAGCCCCGCTGTTGTGGCGAGGGAGCTTGCTCCCGCTGGGTTGCGCAGCAACCCCTACCAGGCGAGACGCAAGTTTTTCCGAGCCTGGAAAATTCTGCGGCTGCTGCTCAGCCGAGCGGGAGCAAGCTCCCTCGCCACGGACTTTCTCTCCTTCCTGATACCCATTCCCAAACGCTAATTTTTCCGGTCTGCATTCGTTTTATAGGGACGACTTGCCTCTGTGCCTTGTGCCCACTGATTCCGGATACCCCAGAAATGAATGCTGAAGACGCCTTGAAACTTGCTCGCCGGTTTATCGGGTTGCCCCTGGAAAAGCGCCGTATGTTCCTGGCGGCACTGGACAAGGAGGGCGTGGACTTCAGCGGTTTTCCCATCCCTCAGGGCGTCGAGGCCGAGGATCGCCAGGCCTTGTCCTATGCCCAGCAGCGCATGTGGTTTCTCTGGCAGTTGGAGCCCGAGAGTGGCGCCTACAACCTGCCGGGGGCCGTGCGGCTCAAGGGCGTTTTGAACCTGTCGGCGCTGGAGCAGGCGTTCGCCAGCCTGGTGGCCCGTCATGAAACCCTGCGCACGGTGTTCCAGCGCCAGGCCGACGACAGCCTCCAGCAAGTGCCGTCCGACACGGTGCTACGCATTGTTCATCAAGACTTCAGCGCCTTGTCGGCGGACGCGCGCGAACAGGCGGTTCGCCACGCCGCCAGCGAGCAGTCGATGCGCCCCTTCGACCTGTCCAGCGGTCCGCTGCTGCGGGTTGAATTGCTCAAGCTCGACGACGAAGAACACGTGCTGTTGCTGACCCTGCACCACATCGTCTCCGACGGCTGGTCGATGAACGTGCTGATTGACGAGTTCATTCGTTGCTACGACGCTTTTGAAGCGGGCCTTGTCCCGCAACTGCCTGAGTTGTCGATCCAGTACAGCGACTACGCCCTGTGGCAGCGGCGCTGGCTGGAGGCCGGTGAGCAGGCGCGGCAACTGGCGTACTGGCAAGCGCAACTGGGCGATGAACATCCGGTGCTGGAGCTGCCGATTGATCACCCGCGCCCGGCCATGCCGAGTTATCGCGGCACGCGCTACGAATTCGCCGTGGCGCCGGCGTTGGCCGAGCAACTGCGCAGCACGGCCCAGCGCCACAACATCACTTTGTTCATGCTGCTGCTCGGCGCGTTCAACGTGCTGCTGCATCGCTACACCGGCCATACCGACATCCGCGTCGGCGTGCCCATCGCCAACCGCAACCGGGCGGAAACCGAAGGGCTGATCGGCTTCTTTGTCAACACCCAGGTGTTGCGCAGCGAGTTCCACGGCCAGACCCGTGTCGACGATCTGCTGCGCTCGGTCAAGGAAGCAGCTCTCGGCGCCCAGGCCCATCAGGACTTGCCGTTCGAGCAACTGGTGGAAGCCCTCAGACTTGAGCGCAGCCTCAGCCACACGCCGCTGTTCCAGGTGATGTACAACCACCAGCCGCAGGTCGCCGACATCGCCAGCATCCGCACCGCATCTGGCCTGGAACTGTCGATGCTGGAGTGGCAGAGCCGCACCACGCAATTCGACCTGACCCTCGACACCTGGGAGAAGGGCGGCACCTTGCACGCGGCGTTGACCTACGCCGACGATCTGTTCGACGCCAGCACCATTGAGCGCATGGCCCGGCACTGGACGCGCCTGCTGCAAGGCATGGTCGCTGACAGCCAGGCCTTGGTCGGCGAATTGCCGTTGCTGGCCGATGACGAATACCGGCGCCTGATCCACGACTGGAACCCGCTGCATCCGCCGTTCGAACAAAGCCAGTGCATCCACCAGTTGATCGCCCGCCAAGCCGCTGCCACACCGGACGCCGTGGCGGTGACCTTCGCCCATACCCGATTGACGTACAGCGAACTCGACGGCCGTGCCAATCGCCTGGCCCACAAACTGATCGAACTGGGCGTGGGGCCGGAGGTGCGAGTGGGCGTGGCGATGCCGCGTTCCGAACAGCTGCTGATTGCTTTGCTGGCGGTGCTCAAGGCCGGTGGCGCCTACGTGCCGCTGGACCCGGATTACCCCGGCGAGCGTGTGGCTTACATGCTCGACGACAGCCGCGCCCGCGTGTTGCTGACCGAGCAAGTGGTCGCGCAGGCCTTGGCCGTGCCTGACGCAACGGCCGTGTTGCTGTTGGATCGGATCGACTTGACGCGTTATCCGCTGGTTGCGCCGGACACCACGGTCACCCCGGACAACCTCGCCTACGTGATCTACACCTCCGGCTCCACCGGCCAACCCAAGGGCGTAGCGATTGCCCATCGCAACGTGCTGGCGCTGATCGACTGGTCCGCTTCGGTCTACAGCCGCGACGACATCCAAGGCGTGCTCGCCTCCACATCGGTGTGCTTCGACCTGTCGGTCTGGGAGCTGTTTGTCACCCTGGCCAACGGCGGCTCGCTGATCATCGCCCGCAACGCCCTGGAACTGCCGCAACTGCCGGCTCGCGACCAGGTGCGACTGATCAACACCGTGCCCTCGGCCATCGCCGCGTTGCAGCGCAGCGGCGAGATTCCGGCCAGCGTGCGGATCATCAACCTGGCCGGCGAGCCTTTGAAGCAGAGCCTGGTTCAAGCGCTGTACCCCTGTGGGAGCGAGCCTGCTCGCGATAGCGGTGGGTCAGACAATTCAGTATTCACTGACAGGACGCCATCGCGAGCAAGCTCGCTCCCACCGTTAACCGCGGTGCCTGTGAAAAATGGTGTCGAACACGTCTACGACCTCTACGGCCCCTCCGAAGACACCACCTATTCCACCTGGACCCGGCGCACCGTCGGCGGTACGGCGAACATCGGCCGGCCGCTCAAGCACAGCGCCGCCTACCTGCTCGACGCGGACCTGCAAGCGGTGCCGCAAGGCGTCTCGGCAGAGCTGTTCCTGAGTGGCGCGGGCATCACCCGTGGCTATCTCGGACGGGCGGCCATGACGGCTGAAAAATACCTGCCCAATCCGTTTTCCAGAACCGGCGAACGGCTGTATCGCACCGGTGACCTGTGCCGTTATCGCAGCGATGGCGCGCTCGAATATCAGGGCCGTCTCGACCATCAGGTGAAAATCCGCGGCTTTCGTATCGAACTGGGGGAAATCGAAGCGCGGCTGCTGCAACAACCCCAAGTGCGCGAACTGGCCGTACTGGCCCAGGACACCGAGCACGGCCCGCAACTGGTGGCGTTCATCGTGCCGAACGACGCCAGCGTGCTGACCGAGGCCCAGGCCCTGGTGCAACTGCGCGAAACCCTCAAGACCGCCCTGGGTGAGCATCTGCCGGACTACATGGTGCCGGCGTATCTGCTGTTCCTCGAAAGCCTGCCACTGACCCCCAACGGCAAGCTCGACCGCAAGGCCTTGCCGGCGATTGACGGCAGTGCGCAGCAACGTGAATTCATCGCGCCCAAGAGCCCGATGGAAAAAGCGCTGGCGACGATCTGGCAAGAGGTGCTGAACCTCGACAGCATCGGTGTGGAAGACAACTTCTTCGAGCTGGGCGGCGACTCCATCGTCTCCATGCAAGTGGTCAGCCGGGCGCGGCAAGCCGGTATCGCAATCAATCCAAAATCGCTGTTCCAGCACCAGACCCTGCGCAGCCTGGCGTTGGTGGCGCGCCAGGGCGACAGCCACCCGATGGAGCAGGGGCCGGCCGCCGGCAGTGCGCCGTTGACGCCGGTGCAGCACTGGTTTTTCGAACGTGACATTCCAGAGCGTCAGCACTGGAACCAGTCGCTGTTGCTGGTGCCGCAGGCGCCCCTCAATGTCGCGGCGCTGGATGCGGCCCTGACGCGCCTGACCGAGCACCACGACGCCCTGCGCCTGCGCTTTACCCACGTGAACGGCCAATGGCAGCAAGCCTATGCCGAACCCTCGGCGGACAGCCTGTTATGGCAACGCCAGGCGACTTCGCCGGAACAACTCAACGCCCTGTGCGACGACGCCCAGCGCAGCCTCGATCTGAAAGACGGGCCGCTGCTGCGTGCGTTGCTGGTGGACATGGCCGACGGCAGCCAGCGCCTGCTTCTGGCGATCCACCACTTGGTGGTGGACGGTGTTTCCTGGCGCGTACTGCTGGAAGACCTGCAGCTTTTTTATGCCGCGTTGCAGGGCGGCCAGCCGATCCAACCGCCCGTCAGGACCAGCACCTATGGACAATGGTCCGCGCAACTGCACGGGCATCTGGACAGCTTCATAGACAGCCTCGACTATTGGCGCGCCCAGGCGAAAACACCTGCCGATCATCTGCCGTGCGACTACCCCGAGATCTCGCTGCTGGCGTGCGACGAATGCAAGGTCCGGTTGCGGCTGGACGCCGAGCGCACCCGCCAACTGTTGCAACAGGCGCCCAAGGCCTACCGCACCCAGGTCAACGACCTGCTGTTGACCGCGCTGACGCGCACGATCTGTCGCTGGACCGGCCAGGACAGCACGCTGATCCAACTGGAAGGCCATGGCCGTGAAGACCTGTTCGACGGGCTGGACCTGACCCGCACTGTCGGCTGGTTCACCAGCCTGTTTCCGGTGAGCCTGCGTCCTGCTGCGCAGTTAGGTGCATCGCTCAAGCGCATCAAGGAACAACTGCGCGCCGTTCCGGACAAGGGCCTGGGCTACGGCGTGCTGCGTTACCTGGGCGAGCCGTCGGTGCGCCGCGAACTGGCGGCCTTGCCGGCGCCGCGCATCACCTTCAACTACCTGGGCCAGTTCGACCGGCAGTTCGACGATGCTGCGCTGTTCGTGCCGTCCAGTGAAGGCAGCGGCGCGGCGCAGCATGCCCGGGCGCCCCTGGCGAACTGGCTGACGGTGGAAGGCCAGGTCTACGGCGGCGAACTGGCGTTGAACTGGGGCTTCAGCGAGCGGATGTTCAAGCGCCAGACCATCGAGACCCTGGCCGCCGACTACCTCGCCGAACTCAGCGCGCTGATCGAGCATTGCTGCGCCCTCGAAGCGCCGCAGGCGACCCCGTCGGATTTCCCGTTGGCGCGCATCACCCAGGCGCAACTCGACAACCTGCCGGTCGCGGTGGGGCAAGTCGACGACCTCTATCCGCTATCGCCGATGCAACAAGGCTTGCTGTTCCACACCCTGTACGAGCAGGCGGCGGGCGAGTACATCAACCAATTGCGAGTGGACGTCCAGGGCATCGATCCGCAGCGTTTTGCCGCGGCCTGGCAAGCCACCCTCGACGCCCAGGACATCCTGCGCAGCGGCTTTGTCTGGGAGGGGCTCGAACAACCCTTGCAGATCGTTCTGCGCCAGGTCGAGTTGCCTTTCACGGTGGTGGACTGGCGCGGGCGCGAGGAACTCGCCGAGGCCTTGAACGAGTGCGCCGACGCCGAGCGCCGCCAGGGCTTCGACCTGGCCCGGGCGCCGCTGCTGCGCTTGCTGTTGGCGCAAACCGGCGCTGACCGCTGGCACCTGATCTACACCCATCACCACATCCTCATGGACGGCTGGAGCAATGCCCAACTGCTGGGCGAAGTGCTGCAGCGCTACAACGGCCAACCGCCGGCGACCAATGCCGGGCGCTATCGCGATTACATCGGCTGGTTGCAGCGCCAGGACGCGCAACGCAGCGAGGCGTTCTGGAACGGCCAGTTGGCGGCCTTGCAGGAGCCGACCCGGTTGGCGCGGGTTGTGTCCACCGACGCTGTCCAGAGCGGCCGGGGCGATTATTTCCAGGCCCTGGAATTGCCTCGCACCCAAGCCCTGGCGCAGTTTGCCCGCCAGCAAAAAGTCACCCTCAATACCCTGGTGCAAGCGGCGTGGCTGCTGTTGCTGCAACGCTACACCGGCCACGACAGCGTTGCCTTCGGTGCCACCGTGGCCGGGCGTCCGGCGGACCTGCCGGGTATCGAGCAACAGATCGGCCTGTTCATCAACACCCTGCCGGTGATCGCCGCGCCGCGCCCGGATCAATCGGTGGGCGCCTGGTTGCATGCTGTACAGACACAGAACCTGAGCCTGCGCGAGTTCGAGCACACGCCGTTGGCCGACATCCAGCGCTGGGCCGGGCAGGGCGGCGAAGCGCTGTTCGACAACATCCTGGTGTTCGAGAACTACCCGATTGCCCAGGCCCTGCAAGATGGCGCGGGGCAAGGGGCCACGTTCGGCGAGGTCGCTCACCTGGAGCAGACCCACTACCCGCTGAGCGTGGCCGTGACCCTCGGCCAGACGCTGGCGCTGCACTACAACTTCGACCGGGCGCACTTCAGCCCACAAGCGATCGAAGGCATCAGCCGACACTTGGCGCAGTTGCTGGAGCGTTTCGCTGAATCCGCCACGCGCAACCTGGGTGAAATCGCTCTGGTCAGCGCCGCCGAACAAGCCCGCCAGCAAGCCGCCAACCATCCGCAGCCGTACCCGACCGATATCGCCGTGCACCAGCGCATCGCCCATCTGGCCGCGTTGAAACCCCAGGCCACGGCGGTGATCTTCGACGGGCAACGGTTCAGCTATGGCGAGATCGACCGTCGGGCGAACCAGTTGGCCCACGCTTTGATCGGCCATGGCGTCGGTCCGGAAACCCGGGTCGGCGTGGCGTTGCCGCGCAGTGAGCAGGTGATCGTTGCGCTGCTGGCGGTGCTCAAGGCCGGCGCCGCCTATGTGCCGCTGGACACCCACTACCCCCGTGAACGCCTGGCGTACCTGATCGAAGATTCGGGGCTGGCGTTGTTGCTCACTGATTCCAGAGTGTCGGCGCAACTGCCCTTGGAGCGGGCTGCACAGGTGTTGGAACTCGACAACCTGGATCTGGACGGCCAACCGTTGGAGGCACCACAGGTCAGGCTTGACCCGCAAAACCTGGCCTACGTGATCTACACCTCGGGCTCCACCGGCAACCCCAAGGGCGTGAGCGTGGCCCACGGTCCGCTGGCGATGCATTGCCAGGCCATCGGCGAACGCTACGAAATGCGCGACAGCGATTGCGAATTCCATTTCATGTCCTTTGCCTTCGACGGCGCGCATGAGCGCTGGCTCACCAGCCTGACCCATGGGGCATCGTTGCTGATCCGCGATGACAGCCTGTGGACCCCGGCACAGACCTTTGACGCCATGCACACCTACGGCGTAAGCGTGGTGGCGTTCCCGCCGGTGTACCTGCAGCAACTGGCCGAGCACGCCGAGCGTGAAGGCCGCCCGCCGAAGGTACGCATCTACTGCTTCGGCGGCGACGCGGTGCCCAACGCCAGTTTCGAGCGGGTCAAGCGCGCCCTGGCCCCGGATTTCATCATCAACGGCTACGGCCCGACCGAAACCGTGGTCACGCCGCTGATCTGGAAAGCCGGCCGTGACGTGACCTGCGGCGCCGCCTATGCACCCATCGGCAGCCGCATCGGCGACCGCAGTGCCTACGTGTTGGACGCTGACCTGAATCTGCTGCCCCAAGGCATGGCCGGCGAACTGTACCTGGGCGGCACCGGCCTGGCCCGCGGCTACCTGAACCGTCCGGGCCTGACCGCCGAGCGCTTTGTCGCCGACCCGTTCAGCCACCACGGCGGCTTGCTGTACCGCACCGGCGACCTGGTGCGCCAGCGCGCCGACGGCACTTTCGATTACCTGGACCGCATCGACAACCAGGTGAAGATCCGCGGCTTCCGCATCGAGCTGGGCGAAATCGAAGCTTGCCTGCAAGCCCAGGATGGCGTGCGCGAAGCGGTAGTCGTCGCCCAGGAAGGTGCTGCCGGCAGCGGCAAACGCCTGGTGGCCTATGTGGTGGCTGACGCGCCAACCGCTGCACCTGAAGGGTTCGCCGAGCACCTGCGTGAACAACTCAAGGCGACACTGCCGGCGCACATGGTCCCGGCGTACCTGCTGGTGCTCGACCGCCTGCCGCTGACCCCCAACGGCAAGCTCGACCGCAAGAACCTGCCCAAGCCCGACGCCAGCCAGTTGCAACAAACCTACGTGGCCCCGCGCAACGCCCTGGAGCAACAACTGGCGGACATCTGGCAGGACGTGCTCAAGCTCGGCCAGGTCGGCCTGCGGGATAACTTCTTCGAACTGGGCGGCGACTCCATCGTCTCGATCCAGGTGGTCAGCCGCGCCCGTCAGGCCGGTATCCATTTCACTCCCAAGGATCTGTTCCAGCATCAGACCATCGAGGCATTGGCGAGCGTGGTGCAGACCGGTGTATCGCCGCAAACGGTCGATCAGCGACCGGTGACCGGCGAAACCGCGCTGCTGCCGATCCACCACTGGTTCTTCGCCCAGGCGATACCCGACCGCCACCATTGGAACCAGTCGGTGATGCTCAAGCCGACCCAGGCACTGGATGCGCCGTTGCTGGAGCAGGCCTTGCACGCCGTGGTCGCTCACCACGACGGATTGCGCCTGGACTTCAGCGAGCAGGGCGAAGGCTGGACCGCGCACTATCGCCAGGTGCAAGAGCAGGGCGCCGAGACCTTGCTCTGGCAAGCCGACGTGGCTGATATGGACGCGCTGCAAGCCCTGGGCAACCGGGCCCAGCGCAGCCTGCGGCTGCACGGCGGCAGCTTGTTGCGGGCGGTGCTGGCGAACCTCGCCGATGGCTCGCAGCGCGTGTTGCTGGTGGTCCATCACCTGGTGGTGGACGGCGTGTCCTGGCGGATTCTGTTCGACGACCTGCAAAGCGCCTATCGCCAGCTCGTCGCCGGGACAACCGTGCAATTGCCGGCCAAGACCCATGCCCTCAAGCACTGGGCCGAAGCGTTGCAGGCCCATGCCGCCAGCACCGCATTGCAGGCCGAGCTGGGCTTCTGGCAGCAGCAGTTGCAGGGCGCTAACGCCGCATTGCCTTGGGATAATCCCCAGGGCGGGCAACAGCATTGCCAGGCCCGGGTGATCCGCACACGGCTGGACAAGTCCCTGACCCGACAGTTGTTGCAGCAGGCTCCGGCGGCTTATCGCACCCAGGTCAATGACCTGTTGCTCGCCGCCCTGGCGCGGGTGATGGTGCGCTGGACCGGCGACGACAGCGTGCTGGTGCAGCTCGAAGGCCACGGCCGTGAAGAACTGTTCGCCGAGGTCGACCTGACCCGCACCGTCGGCTGGTTCACCAGCCTGTACCCGGCCCGGTTGACCCCGGTCGCCGACCTCGGGGCCTCGCTGAAGCAGATCAAGGAACAACTGCGCGCCATCCCCGACAAGGGCATCGGTTTCGGCGCCCTGGCGCACCTGGGGGATGAGCAGGCGCGGCAAACCCTGCGGGCCTTGCCGACTCCGTCGTTGACCTTCAACTACCTCGGCCAGTTCGACGCCAGTTTCAGTGGCGCCGCCGACGCCTTGTTCGTGCCCACCGCTGAAAGCGGCGGGGAAGAATTGAACCTGCAAGGCCCGCTGGGCAGTCCGTTGGCCCTGGACGGCAAGGTCTTCGACGGCGAGCTGGACCTGAGCTGGACCTTCAGCGGCGCACTGTTCGACAGCGCGACCATCCAACGCCTGGCCGATGCCTACACCCAGGAACTCAGCGTGCTGATCCGCCATTGCTGTGATGACCGCCAGCGCGGCGTCACACCGTCGGATTTCCCCTTGGCACGGTTGACCCAGGCCCAGCTCGACAGACTAGTGCCGCAACCCCACGCCGTGGACGACCTGTATCCGCTGTCGCCGATGCAGCAGGGCATGTTGTTCCACAGTCTGCTCGGGCAGGGCGCGGGCGACTACATCAACCAGATGCGCCTCGATGCCGAGGGCTTGGATCCGCAACGCTTCCGCGCCGCCTGGCAGGCCGTGGTCGATGCCCATGACATCCTGCGTAGCGGCTTTGTCTGGCAGGGCGATCTGGAGCAACCGCTGCAAATCGTGCAGCGTCAGGTCGATGTACCGTTCCGGCTCCTCGACTGGCGCGAGCAGCCTGATTGCGCCGATGCGCTGCAAACCCTTGCCGATGAGGAGCGTGCCCTGGGCGTGGACCTGGGCTGTGCGCCGCTGATGCGCTTGGTGTTGGTGCGCACCGGCGCGGACCGGCATCACCTGATCTACACCAACCATCACATCCTGATGGATGGCTGGAGCAGCGCGCAGCTGCTGGGCGAAGTTTTGCAGCATTACCGTGGCGAACCGGTGCCGCGTCCGACGGGCCGTTATCGGGACTACATTGCCTGGCTGCAGCGTCAGGATGCGGCGCTGGGCGAACGGTTCTGGACGCAGCAACTGCGTACGCTGGAGGAGCCGGTCCGTCTGGCCCAAGCGTTTGCGCGGCCGGCAACGACGGCTGCGGCGAATGCCTACGCTCACCATCAGCTGCAACTGGACACCACGCAGACCCGGCGTCTGGCCGAGTTCGCCCGGGCCTCGAAAGTGACCGTCAACACCCTGGTGCAAGCCGCCTGGCTGTTGCTGTTGCAGCGCTACACCGGCAAGTCCAGCGTGGCGTTCGGTGCAACCGTGGCGGGGCGCCCGGCGGACCTGGTTGGCGTCGAGGGCCAGATCGGCCTGTTCATCAACACCTTGCCGGTCATTGCCAGCCCTCGCGCCGACCAGTCGCTGGGCGACTGGCTGCAACAGGTGCAGGGCCTGAACCTGGCCTTGCGCGAGTTCGAGCACAGCGCGCTGTTCGATATCCAACGCTGGGCCGGGCTGGGCGGTGAGGCGCTGTTCGACAATATCCTGGTGTTCGAGAACTACCCGATCTCCGAAGTGCTGACACAAGGTGCGTCCGAGGGTGTGCGCTTCGGCGCCGTGGATAACCTCGAACAGACTCACTATCCACTGACGCTGCTGGTCAGCCTCGGCGAGCGATTGGCGGTGCAGTTCAGCTACCAGTGCGCCAGTTTTGCCCAGGACTCGGTCGAGCGAATCGGCCTGCACCTGCAACGCTTGCTGATGCAAATGGTCGACGCTGGGCAACATCCCCTGGGCGAGCTGAGCCTGCTGGATCCGCAGGAGATCCAACAACAGCTGCACACCTGGAATGCGACCGCAGCGGACTATCCCGCTGAGCGTTGCGTCCACCGCTTGTTCGAAGCCCAGGTGCGGCGGACCCCGGACGCTCCGGCACTGGTGTTTGCCGAACAGTCACTGACTTACGCCGAACTCAACACCCGGGCCAATCGTCTGGCCCAGCGTCTGCTGGAACGCGGCGTCGGCCCTGATCAGTTGGTGGGAATCGCCCTGGACCGCGGCGTTGAAATGATTGTCAGCTTGCTGGCCGTCCTCAAGGCCGGTGGCGCCTACGTGCCGCTCGACCCGCAATACCCGGCCGACCGGTTGGCCCACATGATCGAAGACAGTGGCCTGCAATGGCTGCTGACCCAGGCGTCGGAGTTGCAGCGGCTGGCGATTCCGGACGGGGTGCAGACCTTGATACCCGCCGTACTGGATGACATGTCCGACGGCGCTGGGTCTGTCGGTCCACAGGTGCATGTCGAGGGTGACCATCTCTGCTACGCCATCTACACCTCTGGTTCCACCGGCAAGCCCAAGGGCGTGATGGTGCGCCATGAAGCGCTGGTGAATTTCGTCACCAGCATGCTCCGTGAACCTGGCCTGTGTGCCCGTGACCGGGTGCTGTCACTGACCACATTCTCGTTCGATATTTTCGGCCTGGAACTCTACGGCGCGTTGCTCAGTGGTGCCTGCGTGGTGCTGGTGGACCGCCTGACTGCGCACGATCCGCAAGCCTTGCTGCAGACTATCGAGCGGCAACAGGTCAGCGTGGTCCAGGCCACGCCTTCGACCTGGCGCATGTTGCTCGATCATCCGGCGGCGGCCGCGCTCGCCGGTCGCAAATGCCTGTGCGGCGGCGAAGCGCTGGCCGAGGATTTGGCCGAACGCTTGCTCGCGGTCGGCGGCGAGGTCTGGAACCTCTATGGCCCGACCGAAACCACGATCTGGTCGGCGGCTTACCGGCTCACCGAAGAGCAGCGCCTGCCGTGTCTTGGCCGGCCGATTGCCAACACCTCCTTGTACATCCTCGACGAGCACTTTGCGCCGAACCCGGTGGGGCTGAGCGGTGAACTGCTGATCGGCGGCGACGGATTGGCGCGCGGTTACCACGCCCGTGCGGCGCTCACCGCCGAGCGCTTCCTGCCGGATCCGTTCGGCAACGGCATGCGCCTGTATCGCACCGGGGACCTGGCGCGCCAGCGTGAGGACGGGGTGATCGAATACCTCGGTCGGCTCGACCATCAGGTGAAGATCCGCGGTTTCCGCATCGAGCTGGGGGAAATCGAAGCCTGCCTGCTGGCCCAGGATTCGATCCGCGAAGCCGCGGTGGTGCCGCAGCCAGGGCCGGGCGGCATGCAACTGGTGGCCTACCTGATTGCCGCCCAGCCGCAGGCTACCGAGCCCGCGCTGCTGCGCGAAACACTCAAGGCGCAGCTCGCGCCGTTGCTGCCCGACTACATGATCCCGGCGCAGTGGGTACTGCTGGAGCGATTCCCGCTGACGCCCAACGGCAAGCTCGACCGCAAGGCCTTGCCGCAGCCGGACGCCACGCAGCTGCAACGCGCCTATGTGGCGCCCGAAGGCGCGCTCGAACGGAGCATCGCGGCCATCTGGCAAGACGTACTCAAGCTCGAACGGGTAGGGCGCGACGACAACTTCTTTGAACTGGGTGGACATTCCCTGCTGGCGACGCAAGCGACGGCGCGCCTGCAAATGGAACAAGGCGCCGCGGTGCCGCTGGACCTGCTGTTCAGCACCGCGTCGCTGGCCGAGTACGCCGAACGGCTGGCGGCCCACCTGATCCCTCACTCCAGCGAAGACCTGAGTGAGATGCATGATTTCCTGGCGGACCTGGAGACCCTTTGAAAATGACTCAGCTCGATAACCTGTCTCTGGTTCAGCGTTTCATTCGTTTACCGCTCGCTCAACGGCAAGCGTTTCTGCAAAAACTCAACAGCAAAGGCATGAGCTTCGCTGCGCTGCCGATCCCGGCGATGCGCGCCGAGTTCGAGCGCCTCGACCTGTCCTACGCTCAGGAGCGTCAGTGGTTTCTCTGGCAACTGGACCGACACAGCGCGGCCTACCATGTGCCCACCGCCCTGCGTTTGCGCGGCGCCCTCGACCTGGACGCGTTGCAACGCAGTTTCGATGCCTTGCTGGCGCGCCATGAAATCTTGCGCACGCTATTCGTCGAGGATGCCGAAGGGCTTCGGCAGGTGGTGCAGGCCCGCCTGAGCCTGCCCATCGAGCCGGTGATGCTGGAGGGACGGCCGGACGACGCGGCGCTCAAGGCCCTGGTCGATGCCGAGATTGCCGGATTGTTCGACCTGCGGCAGGGGCCCTTGCTGCGGGTCAAGCTGCTGCAGGTCAATGCGCACGATCATGTGCTGGTGCTGACCCAGCACCACATCATTTGCGACGGCGCCTCCGCGCAGATCATGGTTAACGATCTGGTCAAACTCTATGCCGCCCACAGCCGTGGTGAGACACCGGCCCTGGCGCCGCTGCCGATTCAATACGCGGACTACGCAATCTGGCAACGCAAGTGGATGCAGGCCGGTGAGCTGGAGCGCCAACTGGCGTACTGGACCGAGCGCCTGGGCGATGGCGGCGAAGTCTTGCCATTGCCCACGGACCGTCCGCGCCCTGCGGTGCAGAGTTATCGCGGCGCACGCCTGGACCTGAGCCTTGGCCGGGAATTGACCGAGGGCTTGAAGCAGGTGGCCCAAGCTCAAGGTTGCACGCTGTTCATGGTCTTGCTGGCGTCGTTCCAGGCGCTGTTGCATCGCTACAGCGGGCAGGTCGACATCCGCGTGGGCGTGCCGGTGGCGAACCGTAATCGCCTGGAAACCGAAGGACTGATCGGCTTTTTCGTCAACACCCAGGTGCTCGATGCCCTGGTGCACGGCGCGCTGTCGTTCCAGCAGTTGCTGGCGCAGGTCAAGCAGGCTTCGCTGGGCGCCCAGGCCCACCAGGACTTGCCCTTCGAGCAACTGGTGCAAGCCCTCGCGCCGCAACGGCAGGCGAGCCACAGCCCGCTGTTCCAGGTGATGTTCAATCACCAGAGCGGCGGCGCGGCCCAGGCCCTGCAATTGCCGGGCTTGCAGGTCGAGAGCCTGGACTGGAGTTCCCACACCGCACAGTTCGACTTGACCCTCGACACCCACGAATCCAATGGCGAGCTGGCCGCGGCCTTGAGTTACGCCACCGACCTGTTCGACGCCAGCACCGTGCAACGCATGGCCGACCACTGGCTGAACCTGCTGCACGGCATTGTCAGCGCCCCTTCGCAACGCATCGGTGAACTGCCGCTGCTGACCGCCAGCGAGCAACAACAGGCCATCGCCCAGTGGAACCCGGCGCCTGATAATTTCCCGAGCACCGCCTGCGTCCATCAACTGATCGCCGAACAAGCACGGCTGCGACCTGAGGCGATTGCCCTGCGTTTCAACGCCGAGACCCTGAGCTACGGCGAACTCAACACCCAGGCCAACCGCCGTGCCCACCAACTGAGGGCCCAGGGTGTCGGGCCGGACGTGCTGGTGGGGCTGGCGGTGGAGCGTGGGTTCGACATGCTGGTGGGCCTGCTGGCAATCCTCAAGGCCGGTGGCGCCTACGTGCCGCTGGACCCGAGTTATCCCCAGGAGCGCCTGGCCTACATGATGCAGGACAGCGGCATTCGCCTGCTGCTGACTCAAGCATCCCTCGTTGAGCAATTACCGGTACCGGCGGGTGTGCAAACGCTGCTGCTGGACGCGGACGTCAGCGAGTTCGCCGACAGCGATCCGCAAGTGACGATGGACGCCTCGAACCTGGCCTACGTGATCTACACCTCCGGCTCCACCGGCCAGCCCAAGGGCACCTTGCTGCCGCACCGCAACATCCTGCGGCTGTTCGACGCCACCCAGGCGTGGTTCGGCTTTGGTCCGGCGGATGTCTGGAGCCTGTTCCATTCCTACGCCTTCGACTTCTCGGTCTGGGAGATT
>NZ_JBKGGU010000037.1:0-27198 GCF_052042015.1 Pseudomonas sp. SMV71
AAAGGCGGAACCGTAAGAAGCCGTTACCGCAGCAACGGATATACCCCCAATCCACAACCCCACACCGCCTAAATTTCCCCGCCATCTACTCGTCCTCCCCACATAGCAAAGCCCCCCACGCCCGGCAAACCTGACTGAGATCGGCAATGACAACACGACGTTCGAAAAAAGCGCTACTCACCGGCGTGCCCCTGGCCCTGGCGCTGGTGATCGGCGGCAGCCTGGCAGCCTGGGACCACTGGTGGCGAGACAACCCCGGCTACCCAGTCAAAGTCATGAAACAAGCCAAGGCCCTGCACGACCGCCTGCTCTCCTTCGACAGCCACATCACCGTCCCACTGGATTTCGGCACCGCCGGCCACGAGGCCGACAAGGATGGCAGTGGCCAGTTCGACCTGGTGAAAGCCAACCGCGGCCAATTGTCCGGCGCCGCGCTGACGGTCTTCGGCTGGCCCGAGCTGTGGAACGGTCCCAACGCCCCGCACAAACCCACCGCCGGGTTCGTCGAGGAGGCGCGCAACCAGCAAGAGGTGCGCTACAAGATCATCAGCGGCCTGGTCCGCGATTTTCCCAACCAGGTCGCCATCGCCTACACCCCGGAGGATTTCCGCCGCTTGCACGGCGAAGGCAAGTTCGCGATTTTCATCAGCATGCTCAACGCCTACCCCCTGGGCCGCGACTTGAGCCTGCTGGACCTGTGGACGGCGCGCGGCATGCGCATGTTCGGGTTCAGCTACATCGGTAATAACGACTGGGCCGACTCGTCCCGCCCGCTGCCATTCTTCAACGACTCGCCCGACGCGCTCGGCGGCCTGTCGGACCTGGGCAAGCAAGCGGTGACCCGCCTCAACGACCTAGGGGTGATCATCGACGTGTCGCAAATGTCGAGCCAGGCCCTGGAACAAGTCGCGCAGCTGAGCCGAACGCCGCTGGTAGCGTCCCATTCGGCGCCCCGGGCGATGGTCGACATCCCGCGTAACCTCAGCGACAAGGAACTGCAACTGATCAAGCGCAGTGGCGGCGTGGTGCAGATCGTCGGCTTCTCCCAATACCTGCGCCCGCTGACGCAAAAGACCCAGGACAAACTCAATGCCCTGCGCCAACGCTTCGACCTGCCGCCGCTGCCCAACCTGGCCATGGCCCTGATGCCGGGCGATCCGATCATCGCCGCGTGGCCGGAGCAGAAGTTCGGCGAATACGCCGCGCAGCTCTACGGCATTCTCGAGGAAGAACCCAAGGCCAGCCTCAAGGACCTGGGGGACGCCATCGATTACACCGTGCGCAAGATCGGCATCGACCACGTCGGCATCAGCTCGGACTTCAACGAAGGCGGCGGTGTGAAAGGCTGGGAGAACGTCGGCGAGATCCGCAACGTCACCGCCGAATTGCTTACCCGCGGCTACTCCGAAGCCGACATCGCCAAGCTCTGGGGCGGTAATTTCCTGCGGGTCTGGGATCAGGTGCAACAAGCCGCCCGCCCCCCGGTGGCCTCGGCCCAGCAGGTCAGCCAGCCATGAATGAACGCCGCACCTTTCTCAAGCAGGCCGGCATCCTCGCGGCCGGCCTGCCCCTGGCCGCCAGCCTGCCCGCACAGGCAAGCACCAAGCCACTGCCATCGCTGTCCCGAGACAAATGGGCGCAGTTGCGCACGTTGTTCGACCAGGATCCGGACTATCTGCACTTCTCCAACTTCCTGGTCACTACCCACCCACGCCCGGTGCGCGAGGCCATCGAAAGACACCGCGCCGCCCTCGACCAGAATCCGGGGCTGTTGATGGACTGGGACCTGGGTGTGACCGAGGAACGCGAAGAGAACGTACGGACCTGGGCCGGTCGCTACCTGCAAGCCAGCCCCCAGCAGATCGCCCTCACCGGCAGCACCACTGAAGGCCTGGCGATGATTTACGGCGGCGTGCAAGTACGCGCCGATCAGGAAATCCTCACCACCGCCCACGAACACTACGCCACCCACACCATTCTCGATCTGCGCACCCAACGGGACGGCACTCGGGTACGCAAGATCAAGCTGTTCGAGCAGGCCCACGCCGCCAGCCACGACGAAATCCTCAGCGCCATCGACCGCAGCATCCGCCCCGAAACCCGCGTGCTGGGCATGACCTGGGTGCATTCGGGCAGCGGTGTGAAGCTGCCGATTGGCAAGATCGGCGCGCTGGTGGACAAACACAATCAGGGCCGTAGCGATGAACAGCGGATCATCTATGTGGTGGACGGCGTACACGGTTTCGGCGTCGAGGACCTGAGCTTCCCCGAGATGAACTGCGACTTCTTCATCGCCGGGACCCACAAATGGATGTTCGGTCCGCGGGGCACCGGCCTGGTGTGCAGCCGCAGCGCAGAACTCCAGTACGTCACACCGATCATCCCGACGTTCTCCGAAGCCACGGCATTTTCCACGGTCATGACGCCCGGCGGTTTTCACGCCTTCGAACACCGCTGGGCGGCGGACGAAGCGTTCAAGTTGCACCTGCAACTGGGCAAGGCCGAGGTCCAGGCGCGCATCCATGCCCTCAACAGCTACCTGAAAAAACAGCTGCTGGCCAAGCCACAGATCGAGCTGGTCACGCCGTTGAGCCCGGAGCTGTCGGCCGGCTTCACCTTCTTCCGGGTCAAAGGCCGCGACAGTGACGAGATCGCCGGCTACCTGATGAAAAACCGGGTGATCGCCGACGCCGTGCATCGCGACGCCGGGCCGGTGGTGCGCACCGCGCCGGGGTTGCTCAATACCGAAAACGAGATCGATCGCTTCATGGGCCTGCTGACCCAGACACTCTGAACCTGACTTTACGAGAAAGAACGATGAACAGTTTTCCATCGATGCTTGCGGCGCTGTTCCTGGCCGCCCTGCTGCCCTCCGGCGCCCACGCCTCGCAACCGGGCCAGGTGTTGCGCGACTGCAAGGACTGCCCGGAAATGGTCGTACTGCCCACCGGCACCTTCCAGATGGGCACCCCGGAAGACGAAGTGGGACGCGAGCCCGACGAAGGCCCGGTGCACCCGGTGACATTTGCCCGTCCGGTGGCGATCAGCCGTTTCCAGATCCTCAAGAGCGAGTGGTTCGCCTACCTGCGGGACACCGGCTACACCATGCCCGATGGCGATGAGCGACCGGGGCGGGCGTGCAAGGCCGGCATCCCGGACTACCAGGGCAGCGACCCGCGCAAGCAATACACCGACCGGCACCCGGCGGTGTGCATGGATTTCGCCGAGGCCAACGCCTACGTGGCATGGCTGTCGAAAAAAGCCGGCAAGCCTTACCGGCTGGTCAGCGAGTCCTTGCGCGAATACGCGGCACGCGGCGGCAGCACCGGCCCATTCCCCTTCCCGTTCGACGAGGGCAAGGACTACAGCATCGCGAAGCACGCCAACACCTACGGCGCCGCCGACGGCTACAACTTCACCGCCCCGGCCGGCAGCTTCGCACCCAATGCCTTCGGCGTGTACGACATGCACGGCAACATCTACGAGTGGACCGCCGACTGCTACAACGAAAACTACCTCGGCGCCCCGAGCGACGGCAGCGCCTGGCTGACCGGCAAGTGCGAGTTCCGCCGGATCCGCGGCAACGATTGGGGTGAGGCGCCGGTGTTTTCTCGCTCCGGCAACCGCAACGCGCTGGTGCCCAGCGTGCGTGGCGACTGGATCGGGTTCCGGGTGGCGCGGGATATGTAACCCGAGTTTGCATGGTTCAGGGGAGCTTTCCGTGGCGAGGGAGCTTGCTCCCGCTGGGCTGCGAAGCGGCCCCCAGGTTTTGCGGCCGCTGCGCGCCCGAGCGGGAGCAAGCTCCCTCGCCACAGGTGCTTTGTTCGCCTGGGCCTACCGAGTCAAGCATCCTTAAATCCCCTCCCCCACCAAACGTCTAACAGACGGGCGCGATCCAACCGGCGCACCTGCGTCCCCGGCAAATGCCCCCGATGCCTCCGCCCCTTTTTCCATCCAGCAGGGACCCCCTCCATGAGCCAACCAAAACGCGGTGTGATCCATGAATTGTTCACCCTGCTCAAACCCTTCCGGCTGATTGTCATCGGCGCCATCGTGCTGGGCATGGTCGGTGGCCTGAGCGTCACCGTGCTGCTGGCGACGATCAACCAGGCGCTGCACGCCGAAGGCGGTCTGACCCACACTGTGGTGGGTGTCTTCGCCGGGTTGTGCCTGCTGGCGCTGGTCAGTTCCATCTGCTCGGACATCGGCACCAATTATGTCGGCCAGAAAATCATCGCCCGGTTGCGCAAGGAGCTGGGGGAAAAAGTCCTCTCGGCGCCCATCGAGCAGATCGAACGCTACCGCAGCCACCGGCTGATCCCGGTGCTGACCCACGACGTCGACACCATCAGCGACTTCGCCTTCGCCTTCGCCCCCCTGGCGATCTCCCTGACCGTCACCCTCGGTTGCATGGGTTACCTGGCGCTGTTGTCGTGGCCAATGTTCCTGCTGATGCTGGTGGCGATCGTCATCGGTACCGTGGTCCAGTACATCGCCCGCGGACGCGGGATCAAGGGTTTCATGGCGGCCCGCGATGCGGAAGACGAACTGCAAAAGCACTACAACGCCGTCGCCGAAGGCGCCAAGGAACTGCGCATCCACCGTCCGCGCCGCCAACGCATGTACGTCTCGGGCATCGAGCGCACCGCCGACCATATCTGCGATACGCAGATCCGTTCGGTGAATACGTTCGTGATCGCTAAGACCCTGGGCTCGATGCTGTTCTTCGTGGTGATCGGCCTCGCACTGGCCCTGCAATCGCTGTGGCCGAGCACGGACCAGGCGGTGATGAGCGGTTTCGTGCTGGTGCTGCTGTACATGAAAGGCCCGCTGGAACACCTGATCGGCACGTTACCGATTGTCAGCCGCGCCCAGATCGCCTTCCGCCGTATCGCCGAGCTGTCGGAACAGTTTTCCTCGCCGGAACCGCATCTGTTGCTCAGTGACCAGGGGCGCCCACAAACGACGGTGCAAAGCCTGGAACTGCGCGACGTCTCGTACGCCTTCCCGGCGGCCGAAGGCGCCCGGCCGTTCCGCCTCGGGCCGGTCAACCTGAAGATCGACCAGGGCGACATCGTGTTCATCGTCGGGGAAAACGGCTGCGGCAAGACCACCCTGATCAAGCTGCTGCTGGGCCTGTACGCCCCGCAACAAGGGGAAATCCGCCTCAACGACCAGGTGGTGAGCGCCCCGACCCGGGATGACTACCGCCAGTTGTTCACGACGATTTTTGCCGACTACTACCTGTTCGACGACATCGTGCAGGGCGACACCCACATCCCGGAGGACGCCAACAAGTACCTGCAACGCCTGGAAATCGCCCACAAGGTCAGCGTGCGCGAGGGTGCTTTCACCACCACCGACCTCTCCACCGGTCAGCGCAAGCGCCTGGCGCTGGTCAACGCCTGGCTGGAAGAGCGCCCGGTGCTGGTGTTCGACGAATGGGCCGCCGACCAGGACCCGACGTTCCGGCGGATTTTCTATACCGAGCTGCTGCCGGACCTCAAGCGCCTGGGCAAGACCATCATCGTGATCTCCCACGACGACCGTTACTTCGACGTGGCCGACCAACTGGTGCGGATGGAAGCCGGAAAAGTGGTCACCGAACTGCAGCCTGCGTAAATAGTCACGATTCTCATTTCCGGTTTTGCGACGGTCGTGCGTCCTAATTAGGAATTGCTCACAACTACATCCACTTAACACCTGCAAGAGTGAAACACTGATGCCAGCAACTCCGGGGATTCCACGTTTTACCAAGGCACTGATCATGCGTCGCCTGCTGCAACCGGGCTTTAGCGCCACCGCGTTCAGCATGGCCCTGGCCTTGCCGTTCAGCGCACAGGTCCAGGCCCAGGAAATCGACTTCAACATTCCTGGGCAATCGCTGGCGAGTGCGTTGCAGGCGTTGAGCACGCAGTCGAGCCTGCAAGTGCTGTATAGCGCCGACGACGTCCAGGGGCTGCGTAGCCAACCGGTCAACGGGCGGTTGTCGCCGACCCAGGCGCTGTCACAGATGCTGGTGGGGACCGGCGTCGTGTTCACCGTCGAAGGCAACACCGTCACCGTGCGCTCCAGGGCCCCGGGCGATTCACTGGAACTGGCGCCGACCACCATCAGCGGCCGCACGGCGGAATCGGCATATGGCCCGGTGGACGGCTACGTCGCCACCCGCAGCGCCACCGGCACCAAGACTGACACGCCGATCCTGGAAATCCCGCAGACCATCAACGTGGTCACCGCCGACCAGATCGCGACCCAGGGCGCCCGCAACCTGACCCAGGCCCTGCGCTACACGCCGGGGCTGAACACTGGCGGCTTCACCGATCGCAACGCCATCGCCGACGAGATCACCAGCCGCGGCTTCTCGCCGACCCCGCTATACCTGGACGGCGCCTACCTGCCCTACGCCGGCAGCCTGGGCGGCGCGCCGCAGATCGATCCATACACCCTGGAGCGCATCGAAGTGCTCAAGGGCCCGTCGTCAGTGCTCTACGGGCAGAACCAGCCGGGCGGCCTGATCAACATGGTCTCCAAGCGGCCGACCACCGAACAGCGCAGCCAGATCAAGCTGGGCGCCGGCAGCTACAACCGGGTCAACGGCGCGTTCGACACCAGCGGTCCGATCGACGACCAGAAGGAATTCAGCTATCGCGTCATCGGTTTGGCGAAAAAAGGCAACCAGCAGGTCGACCACACCCACAGCGAACGCATGCTGCTGGCGCCGAGCCTGACCTGGGCGCCCAACGAAGACACCTCCCTGACCTTGCTGGCGCAGATCCAGAAGGATGACGGCCTGGAAGACTATCAGGCGCTGCCGCGGATCGGCTCCCTGGAACGCGGCCCGAACGGCCAGCGCATCGACCGCAATTTCTTTTCCGGCGACACCCGCTGGAACGACTACAAGCGCGACCAGTTCATCCTCGGCTACGACTTCAGCCATAACCTGACCGATGACCTGAAGTTCCGCTCCACGGCGCGCTACACCGACGTGCGAGACCAGTACAAGGGCTTCTACCTGCGCAGCTTCGTCACCAGCGGTGGCGTGACCGACCAGACCCGGGCCAACCGCGTGAAACTCGACTGGCGGCAGCACAACACCGCCTACACCATCGATAACAGCGTGGAGTACAAATTCAACACCGGCGCCCTGGAACACACCACCCTGGCGGGCCTGGATTATCGCCATTTCAATCGCAAGTACGACGGCTACAACGCCTACAACGTCGTGCCGATCAACCTGTACGGCAGCAACAACAACTATGACACCGGCAGCGTGACCCCGACCCTGGACACCAAGTGGGACAACACCGTGCGCCAGACCGGCGTCTACTTCCAGGACCAGATCAAGCTGGACAAGTGGATCCTGACCGTGGGCGGCCGCCAGGACTGGGCCGAAGTGGACAACAAGGACCTGCTGGCCCGCAGCGTCTCGCAACTGCGTGACAACAAGTTCACCGGTCGCGTGGGCCTGACCTACGTCACCGACTTCGGCCTGGCACCGTACATCAGCTATTCCGAGTCCTTCCTGCCGACCGTGGGCACGGACGCCGCCGGTGATTCGTTCAAGCCGACCGAAGGCGAGCAGTACGAAGTGGGTGTGAAGTACCAGCCGTTCGACAAAACACTGATCACCGCCTCGGTGTTCGAGATCAAGCAGAAGAACCTGGTCACTGCCGACCCGGCCGATCCCGCCAACTCGATCCAGTCCGGGGAAGTCCGTTCCCGTGGCGTTGAACTGGAAGTCAAATCGGCCATCGACAACGTCGAGGTCATGGCGGCCGCATCCTACCTCGACTCGTTCTACACCAAGGACAACTACGGCAACGAGGACAACCGCAGCGAGCAACAGGCACCGGTTTCCGCCACCTTGTGGGTCGACTACCACTTCACCCAAGCCAACCTCAACGGCCTGACCTTCGGCGCGGGCGCACGCTACACCGGCCGCAAGCCGGGCGACGCGGCCAACTCGTTCGACGTACCGGCCTTCACCGTCTTCGACACCACCGTGCGCTACGACCTGGGCAAGATGACCCCGAGCCTGCGTGGCGTCAGCACCAGCCTGAACGTGCAGAACGTCTTCGACCGCGAATACGTGTCCCACTGCAACTACTCGTTCGGTTGCTACTACGGCCAGGAACGCGTGGCTTCGGTGGATGTGACTTACGACTTCTAAGCAATACCGCAGTAACGGGAAACCGGGCCTTGGCCCGGTTTTTTTTATCTGTCCCAAACCCGGTGGGAGCAGCTGTGAATGCAGATGTATAGACCCCCCAATAACCCTGTGGGAGCGAGCTTGCTCGCGATAGCGGTGGGTCAGCCAGCAATCATTAACCTGACACACCCCCATCGCGAGCAAGCTCGATCCCACAGGGTATGGGTATAGCTCTGATTCAATCGTACAGCGCAGCCCGAAGCGCTTCGCTCAACTGCCCATACACCTCATCGATCTCCGGCACCACGCTCTGCAAGCGCAGGAAATCGTGGATCAATGCGCTGTACTCGATCACCTCCACCGACACACCCTGCGCTTGCAAGTGCCGGGCATAGGCGCGGCCTTCATCGAGCAAGGGGTCATGGCCGGCCAGGGCGATCAGCGCGGGGGCCATGCGTGGGTGGGCCGGGGCCAGCAACGGTGAAAAACGCCAGTCCAGGCGATCGGCCGGCTCGTTGGCGTAGTGCCGGTAGAACCACTCCAGGGTCTGGCTTTCCAGCAGATAGCCTTCGCCGAACAACTCGGTGGAAGGGCTGCTGGCCGAGGCGTCGGTCACTGGATAACACAACAGTTGGAAGCACGGCGTGATCGCCAGCGCGTCCGGCTCCAGCGCCGATTGCAGCGCCAGCACGGTCGCCAGGGTCGCGCCGGCACTGTCGCCGCCCAAGGCCACGCGGCTGATGTCCAGGCTTTCGGCGCGGGCCTGTTGCGCAAGCCAGGCCAGGGCGTCGGCGCCGTCGTTCAGTGGCGTCGGGAACCGGTGCTCGGGGGCCAGGCGATAGCCCACCGACAACACCGCACAGGGTGTTCGCGCACAGAACTCGCGGCAGACACCGTCATGGGAATCGAGGCTGCCGACCACGTACCCGCCGCCGTGAAAATACACCAGCACCGGCAACGCCTGGGCTGACAACGTGGCAGGTCGATACAACCGCAGCGTCAATGACGCACCGTCCCGTGCGAGACATTCGTGGGCCGCGCACTGCACATCCGCCGGGGCGCCCCAGCGCAGTTGTACGGTGGTGCGCTCGAACGCGTCACGGGCCTGGGCCGGCGTCGAGAGGTAAAACGGCCCGGCGCCGTCCGCCTGGCTTTGTTCAGCCAGGTCGAGGAAGGCGTTGAGTTCCGGATGCAAGGACATCACAGTTTCCTTATGAAATAGCCATGGGTGAAAAATGAGCCAGGATCGACACCATCCCTGTGGCGAGGGAGCTTGCTCCCGCTCGGCTGCGCAGCAGCCGCAAAAACTGGGGCCGCTTCGCGCCCCAGCGGGAGCAAGCTCCCTCGCCACAGGTATGCGCCTGGCAGTGCCATAGATACTGCGCCTGGCAGTGCCACAAGTACTGCGCCTGGCAGACTCCTGGTTAAACAATAAGCCCGCCCCGGAATTCAGGCCGCCTGCTCCACACAATGCTCGATCAGCGCCTCCAGCTCCGCCTGGTACTCGCGCATCAGGCGCTCGACAGTCTCGGCCCGATAACGGCGTTTGCTGAACACACAGCGCAGGGCCAGTCGCCCGTCATACACCTGCCCCACCACTTCCAGCCAGTTGCCTAATGCGGCGTGGGGGCTGTAGCAACTGCCGTAGCTTTCGGCGGCCGGCACCAGCAGCGCCTTGTCGTCGAAGCTCTGGTCGAACTGCCCCAGGTAGTTGAACGTCACCCGGGCCTGTGGCGCCCGGCCCAAGGTATCGGCCATCTGCTCACCGCTCATGTGTCGCAACACCCCATACCCCAGCCCCTTGTTCGGCACGGCGGCCAATTGCCGTTGCACCGCACGCACCGAGGTGCCGATGTCGGCTTCAGGGGACGGGCTCAAACGCACCGGGAACATGCTGGTGAACCAGCCCACGGTCCGGCTCAAGTCGATGTCCTTGAGCAGGTCCTCACGACCATGGCCTTCGAGCTGAATCAGCACCGAAGCCTGCTCGCTCCAACGGCACAGCACCCGGCTCAGCGCCGTCAGCAGCACGTCGTTGATCTGCGTCTGATAGACCGCCGGCACCTGTTTGAGCAGTTGCTGGGTGTGCAATTCAGACAGGTTCAGGTACGCCACCGACTGGAACTGCACCTGGTTCTTGCCACGGGGGTTGTCGCACGGCAATTCGCTGCCCGGTTGGTCGAGCTGCGCCAGCCACCAGGCTTTTTCCTGCGCATCGAAGTCCGCCGCGTAGGCACGCAGCCCTTCGGCCCAGGCCCGGTAGCTGCTGGTGCGGATCGGCAGATTCGGCGCACGGCCATCGCTGTAGGCCTCATAAGCGCTCTGCAAGTCTTGCAGCAGCACACGCCACGACACCGTGTCGATCACCAAGTGGTGAATGACCATCAGCACGCGGATCTCACCATTGCCCAAGGTCACATGAGCGGTGCGCCACAGCGGCCCGTTGCACAGGTCCAGGCTGCGTTGCACCTGCTCGGCGTACAGCTCAAGTTCGGCCTCATCCGCCACCTGCTGCTGCCACAGCAAGGGTTCGCCAGCCCATTGCGCCTGGCTCTCGGCCAGCGGCTGATAATGCTGCAGGTAGCGTCCGCCCACTTCGCTGAAGCGCAAGCGCAGGGCGTCGTGTTGCTGCATCATGCCCCGCAGCGCCAGTTCCAGCGCCGTCAGGTTCAAGGCCTGGCGGGCCCGCAACATCAATGCCTGGTTGTAATGATGCGGCTCGCTCATGTGTTGGTCGAACAGCCATTGCTGGATGGGGATGAGGTTGAACTGCCCTTCGACCGCAGCCTGGGTCACGTCCTCGACGACCGCCGAAACCGTGCGCTCGCGCTGCTGGAAAATCGCCTCGATGGTCTGGCCGCGCATCAGGTCGCGCAACTTGAGGTCCATTTTCAGTTCCGAGTGGTTGCGCACCCGCGACACCACCTGCAGGCTGAGAATCGAATCACCGCCCAGCTCGAAGAAGTTGTCGGTGATGCCGACCCGCTCGACCTGCAACACGTCCGCCCAGATCTGCGCCAGCAGTTGCTCGTCGCGAGTCCGTCCGGGCACATACTCGGCGCTCTTGAATTCCGGCTCCGGCAGCGCCCGGCGATCCAGTTTGCCGTTGGGGGTCACCGGCAGCGCGTCCAGGCAGATGATCTGCGCCGGCACCATGTAGTCCGGCAACTGCGTGCGCAGGTCAGCCTTGAGTTGGTCGCCGATGGCCACGCCGTCGGGGGTCACCACGTAGCCGATCAATTGCTTGCCCGAGGCGCTGTCTCGGGCGATCACCACTGCATCGGTGACGCCTGCCTGTTGTCGCAGGCTGGCCTCGACCTCGCCCAGCTCGATACGGAAACCGCGCACCTTGATCTGATGGTCGATGCGTCCCACGTAATCGAGCACCCCATCGGCCCGCTGGCGCACCAGGTCGCCGCTGCGGTACAGCCGGTCACCCGGCTGGCCGAACGGGTCCGGCACGAAACGCTCGGCACTCAGGTCGGCCCGGCGGTGATAACCCCGGGCGATGCCCTGGCCGCCGATGTACAGCTCGCCGGCAATCCCCGGCGGCAGCGGGTTGAGGTGCTCGTCCAGCACATACAAGGCTCGCTCGCCGACCGCCCGGCCAATGGGGGCGTAGGCCGCTTCGCAGTGTTGGCTCACCGGTACCTTCCACAGCATTGGCGTGACCACGGTCTCCGTCGGGCCGTAGCCGTTGGTGAAGAACTGCGGACGCAGCGCGGCTTTCACCTGCTCGAAAGTCTGCTCCGGAACCGCGTCGCCACCAAAGCAGTACACCCGCACCGGCGGCGGCGCCAGACGACTATCGGCGGCGTATTCGGCCAGCTGCTTGAGGTACGCCGGCGGGAAACAGGCGATGGTGATGCCATGTCGGTGCAAGGCGGCGAAGGTCTGCTCCGGCGTCCACAGCGCCCCGTCGCGAATCACCAGGGTGCCGCCGCTCAACAGCGTGCTCAGCCAACGCTCGTGAGCCCCGTCGAAGGCGAACGACATGAAATGCAGCTCGCGGGTATTTTCGTCCATGTCGTACAGCCCGGCGATGGCCTGGCAATGCATGCTCATCGGACCGTGGGCGACCGCCACGCCTTTGGGGCGGCCAGTGGAACCGGAGGTGTAGATCAGGTAGGCCAGGTTGTCGCCGAGCACACCGCTGCGCGGCGCTTGTGCGCTGTAGCCATGGCCGTCGAACGTGTCGATGGCCAGTTGTGTCAGGCCGTCGACATTCGGCAGACGCGCCTGTACCTGACTGTGGCTCAGCAGCAGCGCCATGGCCGAGTCGTCGATCATGAACGCCAGGCGTTCAGGGGGATAGTCGATGTCCAGTGGCACATAAGCCGCGCCGCTTTTCATTACCGCCAGCAGCGCCACGACCATTTCCACCGAACGCTCCAGGGCCACGCCGACCACCACTTCCGGGCCGGCGCCCAGCTCGATCAAACGGTGCGCCAGGCGATTGGCCCGCCGCTCCAGCTCGCCATGGCTCAGGGTCTGCTCGCCACACACCAGCGCCGTGGCCTGCGGTCGTGCCAGCGCGTGACGGCTGATCAGTTCCGGCAGCAACTGCGCCTGATAATCGGCGCCGGGCGCGGCGCTCCACCGTTCGAAGGCTTGCCACTGTTGCGCCGACAGGCGTCGCAGGTTGCCCAACCGCGTCCGGGGCGCTTTGATCATCGCGTCCAGCGTGTCCTCCAGACAGCGCCGGATTTGCTCCACGCCTTGCACGCTGAAGGCGTTGCGCAGGAACAGGTACTCGATGGACAGTTGCTCGCCGAGGTTGACCGCCAGGTCCATCGGGAAGTTGGTCACGTCGTGGTTACGCGACTCGCCGAAGCTCAGCCCGCTGTCCTGTTGCTCCCCGAGGCGCTCGTCGATCGGGTAGTTCTCGAACACGATGATGCTGTCGAACAACCCTTGCCCACCCAGCCCGGACCAACGCTGGATATCCGCCAGCGGCGCATGGGCGTGTTCACGCAGGTCCAGGTTGTAGGCCTGCAACTGCTGCAACCACTGATCCAGCGGCTGTTCAGGATCCAGGGTCTGGATCACCGGCAGCGTGTTGATGAACAGACCCAGGATGTTATCGGCATTGGCCAGCCCCGCCGGCCGTCCGGCGACGGTCGCGCCGAAGACCACGGTGTCCTGCCCGGTGAAACGTTGCAACAGCAACAGCCATGCACCCTGGATCAAGGTGTTGGGCGTGATGTGCAAGGCCCGGCAGGCTTGCTGCAAGCGCTCGGTCTGCCCGGCGTCCCAATGGGAATACAGCGCCTGATGCCCCTCCAGCGCCTCGACGTGGCGCGGGTACATCGCCTGAGTGAGCGAGGTCGGTTGCTCCAGCGCCTGGAGCCGGCCGCGCCAGAAACCTTCCAGCGCGCCCTGGTCCTGGCGTTGCAGCCACTGGATGAACTCGCGGTAACGCCCGTTACGGCTTTGCACCTGCCCATGGGCATAGAACTGCAGCACCTCGCCGAACAACCGCGAGCTACTCCAGCCATCCATCAGGATGTGGTGACAGGTCCAGATCATCTGGTAGCGGTCATCCTCCAGGCGCAGCAACAGCACCCGTTGCAGCGGTGCCTGGCTCAGGTCGAAACCGGCCAGGTAATCGGCGGCGGCGCGTTCGCTGATGGCCTGCTCGATCACGGCCTGCTCGCTGGTGTGCCGCGAGCGCCAGTCCTCGACCAGCAACGGCAACTCGACCTGACGATGAACGATCTGCACCGGCGCGCCAAGGCCATCCTGCCAGTGGAAACTGGTGCGCAGGATATCTTCGCGCTCGATCACCGCGGCCCAGGCACGGGCGAAACGTTCGGTGTCCAGGCCATGCACCGGCAGGCTGATCTGATTGACGTACAGGCCACTGCTGTCGTCGGCCAGGGTATGGAACAACATGCCGTCCTGCATCGGCGACAGCGGGTAGATGTCCTCGATCTGCGCCACGGGCACCGGCAGTCGGTCCAGTTGCGCCTGGGTCAGGCGGGCCAGCGGGAAGTCCGAAGGTGTCAGGCCCCGGGGCGCCTCGCAGCAGCAATGGTCGATCAGTTTCTGCAACGCCACAGCGTAGGCATCGGCCAGTTGCTGGAGCGTGGCTTCGTCGAAGACATCGCGACTGAAGGTCCAGTCCAGGGACAGTTCGCCGTTGAACACCCGACCGTTGATGGTCAGCCAGTTGCTCAACGGGACGTCCTCGCCATGACCGGCGCCACTGCTCTCTTCGCTCGGCACGAACAGCGCCTGCTCATCGAAACTCTGGTCGAACTGCCCAAGATAATTGAAGGTGATCCGCGCCTCGGGCAGCTTCGCCAGGCGCTGCTGGCTTTCGTCAGTGCCCAGGTAACGCAGCACGCCATAGCCCAGGCCCTTGTTCGGCACTGCGCGCAGCTGCTCCTTGACCCGCTTGATCGAATCGCCCAGGTCGGCCGATGGGGTCAGCATCACCGGGAACAGGCTGGTGAACCAGCCCACCGTGCGGCTCAGGTCGACGCCGTCGAACAGCTCCTCGCGGCCATGGCCTTCAAGCTGCACCAGGCACGCCGGCTGCGAGGTCCACTGGCAGATCACCTGGGCCAGGGCGCATAGCAACAGGTCATTGACCTGGGTCCGATAGGCCGTCGGTGCCTGTTTGAGCAGGCGCTGGGTCTGCCCGGCGTCCAGCCGCGTGCTGACCGAGCGGCCATATCGCGAGGCCTGACTGCCTTCGGGGCGGGCCCGTGGCAAGGGCGGCAAGGGTTGGTCGAGTTGCCCGGTCCAATAGGTCAGTTCCCGCTGCAACGGCTCGCTGCGCGCATAGTCCTGCAACTGCCCGGCCCAGGCCTGGAACGCGGTGGTCTTGGCCGGCAAGGCAACCGGCTGCTGGGCGAGCAGTTGCCGGTAGGCGCGTTGCAGATCTTCCAAGAGCACCCGCCACGACACCCCGTCCACCACCAGGTGATGGATCGCCAGGTGCAGGCGCGAACTGCCGTCCTGCACCGCGATCAGGCTGCACCGCAGCAACGGCCCCTGTTGCAGGTCGAGGCTGCGTTGCGCCTGCTCGGCGATGGCCAGGATCTCATCGGCGTTCTCTGCGCTGCGCAGCCAGATGTCCGGCGCTTGCTCGCCCAGCGCCTGGTGGCTGGCCTGCCAGCGACCGTTGCTCGCCTGGGTAAAGCGCAGGCGCAGTGCATCATGCTGGGCCAGCACCTGCCCGAGCGCCTGGCGCAAGCAGGCCACGTCCAGCGGTTCGCGAGGCGTGAGCAGCACCGATTGGTTCCAGTGCTCGCGGTGCGGGATGTCGCTGGCGAAGAACCAGTGCTGCATCGGCAGCAGATGGCTGTCACCGGTGACCGGGCCTTGGGCGGTGGTGCCGTCGTCAGCGGCGATGGCGATCCGGGCCAAGGCCTGGATGTTCTGGTGCAGGAACAGGTCCTTGGGTGTCAGGCCGATGCCTTGTTGCCGCGCCCGGCTGACCACCTGGATCGCGTTGATCGAATCGCCGCCCAGGGCGAAGAAGTTGTCAGCGGTGCCGACCCTGGTCACGCCGAGCACCGCCTGCCAGATCTCCACCAACGCTTGTTCAGTGGCGTTGACCGGCGCCGTGAAGTCCTGTTGCAACGGCGCCAGGTCCGGGGCCGGCAACGCCTTGCGGTCGAGCTTGCCGTTCGGGCTCAGCGGCATCTGGTCCAGCAGGCTCAGGTGCGTCGGCACCATGTGCTCTGGCAGGTTCTGGCGCAGATGGGCCAACAGCGCTTCGCGCAGCTCGGGCCAGTCGCTGGGCTCGCTCGCGCTGCCGACCACGTAGCCGCCCAGGACCTTGCCGCTCGGGCTGTCCTGGGCCACCACCACCGCTTCCCGCACCCCGGCGTGTTCCAGCAGACGTGCTTCGATTTCCCCCAGTTCGATGCGGAAACCGCGGACCTTGACCTGATGGTCGATGCGGCCGATGTATTCGATCACACCGTTGGACCGATAACGCGCCAGGTCTCCGGTGCGGTACAGCCGCTCGCCCGCCACGAACGGGCTGACGACGAAACGCTCGGCCGTCAGCTCAGGGCGCCGGTGGTAACCGCGCGCCAGCCCCTGGCCGCTCAGGTACAGCTCGCCATTGACGCCGCTCGGCACCGGGTTCAGTTCGTCGTCGAGGATGTAGGTCATCAGGTTGGCGATCGGCTCGCCAATCGGCACCGCATCGCGACCTTCGTCGCGGCAGGTCCAATGGGTCACGTCGATGGCCGCTTCGGTCGGGCCGTACAAGTTGTACAGGCTGGCCTTCGGCAACCTGGCGAACACCTGCTGCTGGGCATCCACCGGCAGGGCTTCGCCGCTGCAGACGATGCGGGTCAGGCTGGTGCAACGGCTGACGCTGGCGTCGAGCATGAAGGCTTGCAGCATCGACGGCACGAAATGCAGGGTCGTGATGTTTTCGCGCTCGATCAGGCTGACCAGCTTCTGCGGATCGCGATGATCCCCCGGTGCCGCGACCACCAGGCGCACGCCGGTCATCAACGGCCAGAAGAACTCCCAGACCGACACGTCGAAACTGAACGGGGTCTTTTGCAGGACGCTGTCGCCGCCACGCAGTTGGTAGGCCTGTTGCATCCAGCACAGGCGGTTGGTCAACGCCCCATGGCTGTTGCCGGCGCCCTTGGGCCTGCCAGTGGAGCCTGAGGTGTAGATCACATAGGCGAGGTTCTGCGCCACCGCCCGGGCCGGTGGATTGTCGGTGGGATAGTCCCGCAGCCAATCGTCATCCCCATCCAGCACCAAGGTCTTAAGACCACCCTCTGTGGGAGCGAGCTTGCTCGCGATGGCGTCGGCACATCCACCATCATCATTGACCGGACCACCGCCATCGCGAGCAAGCTCGCTCCCACAGGGGTCAAGCAGTGCACCTTGGGTCAGCAGCCATTCGATACCACTGTCCTCGATCATGTAGGCCAGACGCTCCGATGGATATTCCGGGTCCAACGGCACATAGGCGCCGCCGGCCTTGAGGATTGCCAGCAGCCCGACGACCATTTCCACGCTGCGGTGCACGCAAATGCCCACCAGCACATCCGGACCGATGCCGCGCTCGATCAGGCCATGTGCCAGGCGGTTGGCGCGGGCGTTGAGCTCGGCGTAACTCAACGCTTGCCCTTCGAACACCAGCGCCTCGGCCTGCGGCGCGCGCTCGACCTGGGCTTCGATCAACTGATGGACCGGAATGTGATTCGGATAATCGGCCCAGGTATGGTTCCAGTCCCGGACGATCAGCCGCCGCTGCGCCCCGTCGAGCATCGGCAGTTCGCCGATGCGCTGGGCCGGGTTGGCGACAATCGCCCGCAGCAGGTTCAGCCAGTGCGCTGCGAGGCGGGCGACGGTGGCGGGTTCGAACAGGTCGCTGGCGTAGGTCAGCGCCGCGCCAAGGCCTTCGGCGTACTCGAAGGTGTCCAGGGCCAGGTCGAACTGCGCCGTGCCGCTGTCCCAGGTCAATTGCTCCAGGCTCAGGCGGGGCAATGCCGCGAGGTCGCGGCGGACCTCGCTGGCATGGTTGAACATCACCTGGAACAGCGGTGTGTGGCTCAGGTTGCGCGCCGGGGCCAGCAGCTCCACCAGTTGCTCGAACGGCAGATCCTGATGGGCCTGCGCGCCCAGTGCCCGTTGCTTGACCTGACGCAGCAACTGGTCGAAGCCGAGGCTGCCTTCGATGTCGGCCTTGAGCACCTGGGTGTTGACGAAGAAGCCCAGCAAGCGCTCGGTTTCCACGCGATTGCGGTTGGCGACCGGCACGCCGACGCGGATGTCGTTCTGGCCGCTGTAGCGGTGCAGCAATGTCTGGAAGGCCGCGAGCAGCAGCATGAACAATGTGCTGCCGTGCTGCTGGGCCAGGCGCTTGAGACCGTCGGCCAGGGCTGGCTCGATGACGATGGGCAGACGGGCGCCGCGATAGCTCTGTTGCACCGGACGCGGCCGGTCGGTCGGCAACTCAAGGATCGGCTGTTCGCCGCCCAATTGCGCGAGCCAGTAGTCGAGTTGACGCTGCTGCTCCCCCTCCTCCAACCATTGCCGTTGCCAGTGAGCGAAGTCGGCGTACTGGATCGGCAACGGTGCCAGCTGCGGCGTCTGGCCCTGGCTGAACCCGGCGTACAGGCGCAGCAGGTCGTCGACCATGATCTGCATCGACCAGGCATCGGAGACGATGTGGTGTTGGGTCAGGATCAACACGTGATGGTCGGCTGCCAGTTGCAGCAACTTGACCCGCAGCAAGGGCCCGCGTTGCAGATCGAACGGCTGTCGCGTCTCGGCCTCGATCAGGCCACGCAAGACGTCCGCGTCGAGGGCCGCCGGCGCCGGTTCGATGACCAGCGGCACAGGCGAAGGTGGATCAATGCGTTGCACTGGGCGCTCGTTGTCGAGCAGGAACCGGGTGCGCAGGCTCTCGTGACGCGTCACCAACGCGTCGAAGCTGTGTTGCAGGGCCTCGCGGTCAAGGCTGCCACGCAGGCGCAGTGCCGCAGGAATGTGATAGGCGCTGCTGGTCGGTTCCAGCTGCCACAAAAACCATTGGCGTTGCTGGGCGTAGGACAGGGCCAGCGGCTGCTCCCGGGCGATCCGCGGGATGCCCGATTCCGCGCTGGCCGACGCGCTGTCCATGGCTTCGACAAAGCCTTGCAGGCTGTCGTGGGCGAACAGCAGGCGCAACGGCACCTGGAGCTGCAACTGCTGGCGGATGCGCGACGTCACTTGGGTGGCGAGCAACGAATGTCCACCCAGGTCGAAGAAATTGTCTTTCAGGCCGACCCGAGGCACCTTGAGCACCTCGGCCCAGATCGCCGCCACGGCCTGCTGCCGGGACGTGACCGGGGCGACATAGGTTTTCTGCCATTGACTGGCATCGGGCCGGGGCAACTGTTTGCGGTCCAGCTTGCCGTTGGGCGTCAGCGGGAAGCGTGGCAACAACATCAGGTGCGTCGGCACCATGTAGTCGGGCAGATTGACCTTGAGCCGGGCGATCAGGCGGTCACGCAGGGCGCTTTGCTGGTCGGGGTCCAGGGCGTCTGGTGCAACCGCCGGCACCACGTAGCCCACCAGCACCGGCCCACCGGGCGCATCCTGGGCCAGCACCGCGGCCTCACGAACGTTGTCCTGTTCCAGCAAGCGCGCTTCGATTTCACCCAGTTCGATACGGAACCCGCGGATCTTCACCTGATGGTCGATGCGTCCCAGGTACTCGAACAGCCCGTCGGCTCGTTGACGCGCCAGGTCACCGGTGCGGTAGAGCCGCTCGCCGGCGCGGAAGGGATGCGGGACGAAGCGTTCGGCGGTCAACGCCGGGCGCTGGAAATAGCCACGGGCCAGGCCCTCGCCACCGATCAGCAGCTCACCGGCGACACCCTGGGGCACCGGCATCAGGTCGGCGCCGACGATGTACAGCGAGGTGTTGGCAATCGGCCCGCCCAACCACGGTTGCGCATCCGCGCTGCGCAGCGGGTGCAAAGCCGACCAGATGGTGGTTTCGGTCGGGCCATAGAGGTTCCACACCTCGCCACCGAGCGCGAGCAGGCGCACCGCCAGGTCCCGGGGCAATGCCTCGCCACCGCACAAGCACTTGCAGCCGCGCAGGCCATCGGCGTTTTCGTTGTCCAGCAGCATGCGCCAGGTCGATGGCGTGGCCTGCACCACATTGACCTGCTCGGCCTCGATCAACGCCAGCACCGCATATGGGTCCTGGGCCACATGTTGCCCGGTCAGCACAATGCACGCGCCGACCATCAACGGCACATAGATTTCCAGGCCGAAAATATCGAAAGAGAACGTGGTCAGGGACAAAGCCCGGTCTTCGGCCGCCATGCCCGGTGCCTTGGCCATGCTCGCGACAAAGTTGCCCAGCGCGCCATGGCGCACCATCACGCCCTTGGGCTTGCCGGTGGAACCGGAGGTGTAGATCGCATAAGCCAGGTGCTCAGGATCAAGGTGCGTCGCCAGGTCGTCACAGGCATAGCCATCGAGCCAGTCACCGTCCTGGTCCAACACCAAGGTGCTGACGCCAACACCGGCCCCTGTGGGAGCAGAGAATGGGTCAAGCAACGAGCTCTGGGTCAGCAGCCACTCGATGCCACTGTCCTCGATCATGTAGGCCAGGCGCTCCTGGGGAAACGCCGGGTCCAACGGCAGATACGCGCCGCCGGCCTTGAGGATCGCCAACAGGCCCACCAGCATGTGAGCGCTACGCTCCACCGAAATGCCCACCAGCACGTCGGCGCCCACGCCCAGGGCCTGGAGTTTTCTCGCCAGTTGATTGGCCCGGGCATTGAGCTGCCCATAGCTCCAACGCTCGCCGTCAATCACCAGTGCCGGCGCATCGGGAGTGCTCAACGCTTGCGCTTCGAACAGTCGATGGACGAAACCAGCCTCGGCTGTCGGCGCGATGGCCCGGTTCCAGTCGTGGAGCTGCGCCTGTTGTTGCGCGGCATCGAGTAACGGCAATTCGCCAATGCGCTGGCTCGGATCGGCCACGATTGCCCGCAACAGGTTCTGCCAATGCCCGGCCATGCGCGCCACCGTGCTGGCCTCGAACAGATCGCTGGCATAGATCAGCGCAGCCGCAAGCCCTTCGCTGTGCTCCACGGTTTCCAGGGTCAGGTCGAACTGCGCGGTGTGGCTGTCCCAACGCAGCCCTTCGACTCGCAGTTCACCCACCGGGCCCTCACCCGCCGGGCCTTGGGTCCGGTGATTGAACATGACTTGGAACAGCGGGCTGTGGCTCAGGTTGCGCTCAGGTTGCAACGCCTCGACCAATTGCTCGAACGGCAGGTCCTGGTGGGCCTGGGCGCCGAGGGCGGTGTGCTTGACCTGTTGCAGCAAGGCGTCGAAGGTGTCCTGGCTCTGCACGTCGCTGTCGAGCACCTGGGTGTTGACGAAGAAGCCGATCAAGCGCTCGGTTTCGACCCGGTTGCGGTTGGCCGTGGGCACCCCGACGCGAATGTCGTTCTGGCCGCTGTAGCGATGCAGCAGGACCTGGAACGCCGCCAGCAGAATCATGAACAGACTGACGCCTTCACGCTGGGCCATCTGCTTGAGGGCGCGAGCGAGTGCATTGTCCACCGCCAGTTCCAGGCGTGCGCCGCGGTAGCTCATCACCGCCGGCCGGGGGAAATCGGTGGGCAGTTCCAGGACCGGTTGCCGACCGCCCAGCCGTGCGGTCCAGTACTGCAACTGGCGCTCGCGCTCACCGGCCTCCAGCCAGTGCCGCTGCCAGATGGCGTAGTCGGCGTACTGGATCGGCGACGCCGGCCATTGCGGGACATGGCCCTGGCTGAAAGCGGCGTAGCCTTGGATCAATTCCTCGACCATCACCTGCATCGACCCGCCGTCGCTGATGATGTGGTGCAGCGTCACGATCAGCACGTGATCGTCGGCGGCCAACCGCAACAGGCGCGTGCGCAGCAGCGGCCCCTGTTGCAGGTCGAACAGCTGACGGGTCTCGTCTTCGATCAGCCGACGCAACTGCATCTCGTCCGGCATTGACTCCAGGACCTCGGCCTGCAACAGCAGCGGCGCCGCGTCCTGAACCTGCTGCACAACGCGCTCGCCCTGGTTCACGAAACAGGTGCGCAAGCTCGGATGGCGCGCCACCAGCGCACTGAAACTCTGCTCCAGCGCGGCGATGTTCAGCGGCCCACGCAAGCGCAGGGCCGTGGGCATGTGATAGGCCGCGCTGTCGGGATCCAGTTGCCAGAGGAACCACTGGCGCTCCTGGGCAAAAGACAGCGGCAAGCTGTCGAACTCGGCACTGACAGGCGGGATCGGCAGGTTCGCCGGGGAAACGTTCTCTTCGAGCATTTTCTGCAAGTACAAGCGACGTTTTTCCAGCGGCAGCGTTATGAAGCGCCTGGCAATGCGTTGTGCGACAGCGGTGTCCATCAAACCTCCTCAAATTCATCGAGCAGCGCTTCAAGCTTGCTCAATTTCGACGTATTCATTTGCTCGCTGGCAGGCGCCAGTTGCGCCACGAACGCGCCGAGCACCGGGTATTGGAAAAGCAGCTGGGGCGTCAAGGTCAGGCCCAGCTCCAGTTGCAGGCGCGACACCGCATTCACCACCAGCAGCGAATGCCCGCCCAGTTCGAAGAAGTTGTCCCCCAGCCCGACCTGCTCGACCTTGAGCACGTCCTGCCAGATCGCCGCGACCTGGCGCTCCAGCTCGCTTTGCGGCGCCAGGTAGGCCAAATGCAGCATGCGACTGTCCGGCGCCGGCAGCGCCTTGCGGTCGAGCTTGCCATTGGCGGTCAGCGGCAGGCGCTCGAGAAACACCAGTTGGCTCGGCACCATGAAGTCAGGCAACTGCTCAGCCAGGCGCGCCTTGAGCCGTTCACCCAGGTGAGCCTGGCCTGTCGCGTCGAGCGACGCGTCATGGCTGACGAGGTAGGCCACCAGTTGCGCACCGTTCGCGGTTTCCCGCGCCAGCACCAGCGCGTCGCGCACCTCAGCCTCGGCTTGCAGGCGCGCCTCGATTTCGCCCAGCTCAATGCGCAGGCCACGGATTTTTACCTGATGGTCGATCCGGCCGAGGTACTCGATCACACCGTCCGCGGCATGGCGCGCCAGGTCACCGGTGCGGTACAAGCGACCGCCGGGGGTTGGCGCGAACGGGTCGGGAATGAAACGCTCGGCGGTGAGCGCCGGACGCTGGTGATAACCGCGGGCCAGGGAACAACCTGCGATGTTCAACTCGCCCACCGCGCCTGGAACACAGGGTTGCAAGGCCGCGTCCAGCACATAGGTGCGCACGTTATCGATGGGCCGGCCGATGGCGATGATTCGCCCGGTGTCACCTTCGGTTGCGCGCCCTACCGGGTGGCTGCTGGTGTCGATGGTCGCTTCGGTCGGGCCGTACAGGTTGCGCAGTTCGCCCTCGAACAGCGCCAGCACCCGGTGCGACAAGTCCGCGCTGAGCGCTTCGCCACCGCACAACAGCAGGCGCAGGGAGGCCAGTTGGTCGCGGGTCGCCAGCGGTATCAGCGCTTGCAGCAGCGACGGCGCCATTTGCAGCACGCTGACGCGCCAGCGCGCTACTTCAGCCCACAAGGTGGTCAGGTCCAGGTTCAGTTGCGCCGGTGCGAGCACCAGTTGCGCGCCGTTCATCAGCGGCAGCCAGAATTCCCAGACCGAGGCATCGAAGCTGATAGCGGTTTTCTGCAGGACCCGGTCAGCGGCCGTCAGTTGCAGGCACGCCTGCATCCAGTTCATATGATTACTCAAGGCCCCATGGCGGATGCCCACGCCCTTGGGCTTGCCGGTGGAACCGGAGGTGTAGATCAGGTACGCGAGGTGTTCACCGTCAATCGCCACGTCGGGGTCGCGCTCGCTGTAGGCGTCAAGCCATTGCTCGGGCTGGTCGAGTGACAGCCAGGCCACCATGGCGCCCTCGAACAACGGCAGGACCTGGCTTTCGGTCAACAACAAGGCAATCGCGCTGTCCTCGACCATGTACGCCAGGCGCTCCTGTGGATAGGCCGGGTCCAGCGGCACATAGGCGCCGCCGGCCTTGAGCACCGCCAGCAAGCCGACGACCATCTGCACCGAGCGGGTCATCGCCAGCCCCACCCGCACCTCCGGGCCGACGCCGCGCTCGATCAGGCCATGGGCCAGGCGATTGGCTCGGGCGTTGAGTTGGGCGTAGGTGAGTGTCTGCTGCTCGCAGACCAGCGCCACCGCGTCGGGCGTGAGTCGAGCCTGGGCTTCGATCCAATGATGGACGTGGCGCCCTTCAGGCGCCTCGACCGAGGTGGCATTCCAGTCGTACAACACCCGCTGGCGCGTCGCCTCGTCCAGCCATTGCAGGTCGCCCACGCAACCGTCGACCGGCAGGCTCACCATCTGCGCAAGCACGTGTGCCACCTGCTCAGCCAGACGCTCGACGGTGTGTGTAGGGAAGGCAGCATGGGCATAAGTGAAGTGCAGGCTGAGGATGTCAGTTAGATTGACGGCCAGGGTCAACGGGAAATTAGTCTGTTCCTGGTTGGCCACGGCGCCGAAGCTCAAGCCCGAGGGCGCCTGCTCCTGCAAAGCCTGGGACACCGGGTAGTTTTCGAACACCAGCAAGGTGTCGAACAATCCCTCGCCGCCCTGCCCGGCCCAGCGCTGGATCTCGAACAACGGCGTGTGTTCGTGCTCGCGCAAGGCCACGTTCTGCGCCTGGATCTGCTGCAACAGGCTGCTCACCGATTGCTCCGCACGCGCACCGGCGATCACCGGCAAGGTGTTGATGAACAGGCCGATCTGCTGCTCGACGCCCTTGAGCTCCGTCGGACGCCCGGACACCGTGGCACCGAAGGCCACCGTGGCCTGCCCGGTGTAGTGTTGCAACAGCAACAGCCAGGTCGCCTGGACGACCGTGTTGAGGGTGACTTTCTGCTGGCGGGCGAACTCGATCAAGCGTTGGGTCTGGGCCGCGCTCAGCAACTGATAGTGGCTTGCATGGCTGGGTTGCGCGGCCATCTGGACGGCCCCGAAACGCGGGTCAGCCAGACGAGTCGGCGCGTCGAGCGCTTGCAACTGCTCACGCCAGAAGGTTTCGCTGGCGGCGGCGTCGCGCCCTTGCAGCCAGGCGATGTAGTCGCGATAGCGCCCAGCCGGACGCGCCAGGGCCTGGCCGTCGTAGCGCTGCAGCACCTCGCCGAGCAACTGCGAGTTGCTCCAGCCGTCCATCAGAATGTGGTGATGGGTGTAGATCAGGTGGTAATGCTGCGGACCGGTCTTGACCAGCACCAGGCGCAGCAGCGGCGCGCACGCCAGGTCAAATCCCTGCTCGCGTTCGCTGGCCGCCCGCTCGACCAGCGCCTGGGCGATATCGGCCCGAGTGCTCCAGTCCAAAAAGGTGAATGGCACGCGCAGCTGTTTGTGCACCACCTGCAACGGCCGTTCGCCCTGTTCCCAGACGAAACGGCTGCGCAGAATGTCATGGGCGTCGAGCGCCGCCTGCCAGGCCGCTTCGAAACGTTGAGGATCGAGGCCTTCGATGTCCAGGCACATCTGGTTGATGTAATGACCGCTGCCGTGTTCGTACAGGCTGTGGAACAACATGCCCTGCTGCATCGGCGCCAGCGGGTACAGGTCGTCCACCGAGCGCGCCGACAGTTCCAACCCGTCCAATTGCACCTGGGTCAGCCCGGCCAGCGGGACGTCCGACGGCGTCAGCCCCTGGTTCAGCGGGTCGCAGCAATGGGCAATCAGGCCGGCCAGTTCGCTGGCGTAGTCATCGGCCAGTCGCTGGATCGTCGCCTGCTCGAACTGCTCGCAGCTGAAGGTCCAGCCCAGCCGCAACGCACCGTCGAACACCTGACCGTTGAGGGTCAGCCAGTTGCCCAACGGGCTCAGCGGGCTCTGTTCGTCGCCGGGGCTTTCCGGGGCCGGGCTGAACAAGGCGCCTTGGGCCTGATCGAAACTGGCGTCGAACTGCCCCAGGTAGTTGAACGTCAGGCGCGGCACCGGCAGGCGCTCCAGGGCAGCGCGGCTGGCGTCGTCGCCCAGGTAGCGCAACGCACCGAAGCCCACGCCTTTGTCGGGAATCGTGCGCAGGGCCTGCTTGATCGACTTGATCGAATCCGCCAGCCCGGCGGCAGGCGACAACTTGACCGGGAACAGGCTGGTGAACCAACCCACGGTGCGCGTCAGGTCGAGGCCGGCGAACAGTTCTTCGCGCCCGTGGCCTTCGAGCTGGAGCAACAGGCTGTCGTCGCCGGTCCAACGGCACATCACTCGCGCCAGGGCGGTGAGCAACAGGTCGTTGACCTGGGTGCGATAGGCCGCTGGGGCCTCTTGCAGCAGTTGCCGGGTCAGTTGTTTGTCCAGCCGCGTGTGCACGGTGACCGCCTGACGGTTCTGCGCGCGGGCGTGACGGTCCAAGCACGGCAAGTCGGCCGGCGCGTGTTGCAACAGGTCCTGCCAGTAGCCCAGTTGCTGTTGCAACGCGGCGCTGCGGGCGTGGACCTGCAACTGTTCGGCAAAGGCCTTGACCGAGGTGCTCCTGGCCGGCAGTTGCAGCGGCTGTCCGGCGAACAACTGGTGGTAGGCGGTTTGCAGGTCGTCGAACAGAATCCGCCACGACACGCCGTCCACCGCCAGGTGATGGACCACTAGCAACAGGCGCTGGCTACCATCGGCCAACGTCGCCAGAAGCCCGCGCAGCAACGGGCCGTCTTGCAGATCCAGGCTGCGCTGAGCCTGATTGGCGAGCCTCTCCAGCTCCGCCGCATCGGCCACTTCGCCGGTCCACAGCAAACCGTCCGCCGCCCAGGCCTGGCGTTGCACCGACACATCGCGGTGGCGGGCATTCCAGCCAGCCTCGGTCTGGGTGAACGACAGGCGCAAGGCGTCATGATGCAGCACCAACGCTTGCAAGGCTTGCTCGATCCACGCGGCCTGCAACGGGCTCGACGGTTTCAGCAACACCGACTGGTTGTAATGGTGACGTTCGGCAATCGCCTCGCCGAAAAACGCCTGCTGGATCGGCAGCAGCGGCGTCGGTCCCTGTGCCGGAGCCTGATCGATGATGTGTGCTTCACCGCCGGTCTGGGCCACGTTGGCCAGCGACTGCACGGTCTGGTGCTGGAACAGGTCTTTCGGAGTAAAACCGATACCCGCCTGACGGGCGCGGCTGACGACCTGGATCGAGACGATGGAATCGCCGCCGAGCTCGAAGAAGTTGTCGCTCAGCCCTACCCGCTCAACCTTGAGCACGTCCTGCCAGATTGCTGCGAGCTGTTGCTCCATCCCGCTTTGCGGGGCCAGATAATCCTGTTGCACCTGACTGGCGTCCGCTGGCGGCAGGGCCTTGCGGTCGAGTTTGCCGTTGGCGGTCAGTGGCCATTGATCGAGGAACAACAGGTGCGTCGGCACCATGTAGTCCGGCAGGTCGGCCTTGAGCCCGGCCTTGATCTGTTCGCGCAGGTTCCCGGGGTCGGCGGCGCCCGCTGCCGGGATTACATAGCCCACCAGTTGTTGGCCGCTCGGTCCTTCCTGGGCCAGCACCCGGGCTTCGCGCACCGGCTCCAAGGCGTTCAGGCGAGCTTCGATTTCCCCCAA
>NZ_JBKGGU010000038.1:0-23837 GCF_052042015.1 Pseudomonas sp. SMV71
CTGTGGGAGCGGTGCTCAGCGAGCAATCGCATGCTTGCGCAACTTTCTATACAGCGTGTTACGGCTGATACCCAACTGCTCCGCCGTGTTGGTCATATGCCAGCGCGTCTGCTCCAACGCATCGAGCAGCGCCAGCCGTTCGGCGTTTTCCAATGGATGCTCCGGTGGCGGGGTGTCCTGCACCTGTGGCCGTGCCTGGCGAATCATCGCCGGCAGGTCTTCCACCCCAATCCGCCCGTCCTCACATAACGCGGCGAGGGTGCGCAGGACATTGCGCATCTGCCGCACGTTGCCCGGCCAGTCGAACGCCAGGAGCGCCCGACGCGCCGACTCGTCAATGCACACCGCCTCGGTACCGCGCTCTTCGGCTAGCAGAAAATCCAGCAACTGCGATTTGTCGCTACGCTCGCGCAACGCCGGCAATGGGATTTCCAGGCCGTTGAGCCGGTAGTACAGGTCTTCACGGAAGCTGCCGTCCTGCACCCGGTCAAGCAACTGCCGGTGCGTGGCGCTGATGATGCGCACATTCACCGTCTCGGGTTCACCGCCGATGGGCACCACCTGACGGTCTTCCAGCACCCGCAGTAAGCGAGTCTGCAAGGCCAGGGGCATGTCGCCGATCTCATCGAGGAACAGCGTGCCGCCATCGGCCTGCTGCAGCTTGCCGCGCATGCCCTCCTTGCGGGCGCCGGTGAAACTGCCGCCGCGATAGCCGAACAGCTCGCTCTCGATCAGGCTCTCCGGAATGGCCGCGCAGTTCAGGGCGACGAAGTGCTTGTCGGCGCGCTGGCTGGCCTGATGCACGGCCTTGGCGAAGGCTTCCTTGCCGGAGCCGGTCTCGCCGTGGATCAACAACGGGACATCGCGCTCGAACACCCGCAGTGCCTTGCGAAAATGCTCCTGCAACACCGCGTCCCCCAGGCAGATGCCCGGCAGTCGCGCCGGTTCAGTGACCTTGAGTGCTGGCATGAGCGGGATCGGGACGCTGCGCGGCTGCCCGCGCACCAGGGCGAACAGGTTCCGCCCGTCACGGGTGCGCAACGGCCAACTGGCGCTGGCCTGGGCACTGGCGCGGCCCAGCAGTTCGTCCAGCGAACAATCGAAGAACCCTTCCACCGATTGGCCCAGCAAGCCGCCGCGAATGTGCCCGAGCAGATTCAGCGCGCTCTGGTTGACGGCGCTGATCCGCCCTTCGCCGTCGAACGCCAGCAACCCTTCGCTGAACAAGCCCACGGACTCGGCTTGCAGGTGAAAGCGCAGCAGCCATTGATTGTCGAAGCAGCGCAGGAAATAGCAGCTCTCGATCATCTTCGCCGAGAGATTGACCAGGGCCATGGTATGGAACTGGCTCTGGCGCGACACATCGGGCCGGGCCGAGGACACATCGAGCACTGCGAGCAGCTCGCCATGGGGATCGAACACCGGGCTCGCCGAGCAGGTTAGGCCGGTGTGTCGGCCGCGAAAATGTTCTTCCTGGTGGATGGTCAGGGCCTGGCGCTCCACCAGACAGGTGCCGATGCCGTTGGTGCCTTCGCAGGCTTCGCTCCAGTCGGCGCCGAGCCAGAGCCCGGCGCGTTCGAAAATCTTGCGTTCGCTAGGGGCAGTGACGCAATTGAGGATCACGCCACGGGCATCGGTGAGCAACACCGCGTGGCCGGCCCCGGAGAGTTGCTGGTGCAGGCTGTTCATTTCATTGCCGGCGATGTGCAACACCTGTTGCAAACGCTCGCGGCTTTCCAGCACCCGGCCATGTTCCAGCACCGTCGGTGCCAGGTTCTGCGCCGGGTCGAGGTGATAGTCCTCCAGGCAACGCAACCAGGAACGGGCTATCGACGGATCGCTGCCAGGGCCTTGCAGATGCGCCTTGCCCTGGGTGACCGTCAGGACCTGCTGGGCGTGACGGCTCAAATGGTTGCTGTGCATTTTTTATTATTCTCCCGAAGGATGCAGCTTCACTGAAGCGACGGTACAACTGTGGCGAACACCGAACCCGTGGCGAGGGAGCTTGCTCCCGCTCGACTGCGCAGCAGTCGCATTTCGGTTTGATGTGACATCTGTTGGGTCTGCTTCGCCCGAGGCGTCGGACCGTCCCAGCGGGAGCGAGCTCCCTCGCCACAAAAGCTATCTCGCCCAAGCGCCCTGTGGCCCAGCATCCTCCAGCAACCCGCGCAATGCAATGCTGGCGCGACCCGTCAGTCAGCCGTTGTCTCAGCGATGGCACAAATTGTCACCCCGCCTGTATCGCAATCGTCACGCAGTGCTTCCGTCTGTCCGACGGATTAGTTCTAAAGTCTTGATTTACGGGCCCTGCAAGGCAATGGCCCAACCTTTGCTCTAGGCTTGATACCAGCGCGAAAGGCGCGGCTCCCTAATAAGCACAAAAGCCAAGGAGACTCATCATGCGTTACGCTCACCCAGGTACCGAAGGCGCTATCGTTTCGTTCAAGAGCAAATACGGTAACTACATCGGCGGCGAGTTCGTCGCGCCGGTCAAAGGTCAGTACTTCACCAATACCTCCCCGGTGAACGGCCAACCCATTGCCGAATTCCCGCGCTCCACGGCCGAAGACATCGACAAAGCCCTGGACGCCGCCCACGCCGCCGCTGATGCCTGGGGCGCCACCTCGGCCCAGGCCCGCTCACTGATCCTGCTGAAAATCGCCGACCGCATCGAGCAGAACCTCGAAACCCTGGCGATCACCGAATCCTGGGACAACGGCAAGGCCGTGCGCGAAACCCTCAACGCCGACATCCCCCTGGCCGCCGACCACTTCCGCTACTTCGCCGGTTGCCTGCGGGCCCAGGAAGGCGCGGCTGCCGAGATCGACGGCAACACCGTGGCCTATCACATCCATGAACCGCTGGGCGTGGTCGGGCAGATCATCCCGTGGAACTTCCCGTTGCTGATGGCCGCCTGGAAACTCGCCCCGGCCCTGGCCGCCGGCAACTGCGTGGTGCTCAAGCCTGCCGAGCAAACCCCGCTGGGCATCAGTGTGCTGATGGAATTGATCGGCGACCTGCTGCCGCCGGGCGTGCTGAACGTGGTGCAAGGTTTCGGCAAAGAAGCCGGCGAGGCCCTGGCCACCAGCAAGCGCATCGCCAAGATTGCCTTCACCGGTTCCACCCCGGTGGGCTCGCACATCATGAAATGCGCCGCCGAGAACATCATTCCGTCCACCGTGGAATTGGGCGGCAAATCGCCGAACATCTTCTTCGAAGACATCATGCAGGCCGAGCCGAGCTTCATCGAAAAAGCCGCCGAAGGCCTGGTGCTGGCGTTCTTCAACCAGGGTGAAGTCTGCACCTGCCCGTCCCGCGCCCTGGTGCAGGAATCGATCTACGACGAATTCATGCAAGTGGTCATGAAAAAGATCGAGCAGATCAAACGCGGCGACCCGCTGGACACCGACACCATGGTTGGCGCCCAGGCGTCCGAGCAGCAATTCGACAAGATCCTTTCGTACCTGGAAATCGCCAAGGGCGAAGGCGCGCAGCTGCTGACCGGCGGCGCGGTAGAAAAACTCGAGGGCAACCTGGCCAGCGGTTACTACATCCAGCCGACCCTGCTCAAGGGCACCAACAAAATGCGCGTGTTCCAGGAAGAAATCTTCGGCCCGGTGGTGAGCATCACCACCTTCAAGGACGAAGCCGAAGCCCTGGCAATCGCCAACGACACCGAGTTCGGCCTCGGCGCGGGCCTCTGGACACGCGATATCAACCGCGCCTACCGCATGGGCCGGGCGATCAAGGCCGGGCGCGTGTGGACCAACTGCTACCACCTCTACCCGGCCCATGCCGCGTTCGGTGGCTACAAGAAGTCCGGCGTTGGCCGCGAAACCCACAAGATGATGCTCGATCATTATCAGCAGACCAAGAATCTGCTGGTGAGCTACGACATTAATCCGCTGGGCTTCTTCTAAGCCTTGGGGCGATGCAGGTCATCCTGCGTCGCCCTTTGGATAGCTATCGCGAGCAGGCTCGCTCCCACAGGGACTGTGGAGCAACACATATCCCCTGTGGGAGCGAGCCTGCTCGCGATGGCGTCCTCACAGACAAACCTATTGGAATGCCGCCCCACAGCCCTGGCATAACCCTTGCGTGCCCGCTCCACACCCCAACCACCGAAAGTCCACCAAAGATCAAAAACCAAGAGAGGACTTATGACAACTTCCAACCAACTCAAACCCACACTCGGCACCCTGCACTTATGGGGCATTGCCGTCGGACTGGTGATTTCCGGCGAGTACTTCGGCTGGAGTTACGGCTGGGGCACGGCAGGGACGCTGGGCTTTCTCGTCACTGCGCTGATGGTGGCGTTGATGTACACCTGTTTCATCTTCAGCTTCACCGAGTTGACCACCGCGATTCCCCACGCCGGTGGGCCGTTCGCCTATAGCCGACGGGCCTTTGGTGAGAAAGGTGGGTTGATCGCCGGGATCGCCACGCTGATCGAATTCGTCTTTGCGCCCCCGGCCATCGCCATGGCCATCGGCGCCTACCTCAATGTGCAATTCCCGGACCTGGACCCGAAAGTGGCGGCGGTTGGCGCCTACCTCGTGTTCATGACCCTGAACATCCTCGGTGTCAGCATCGCCGCGGCGTTCGAGCTGGTGGTCACCGTGCTGGCGGTGGCCGAGTTGCTGGTGTTCATGGGCGTGGTCGCGCCGGGCTTCAGTTTCAGCAACTTCGTGTTGAACGGCTGGTCTGGTGCAAATGAGTTCAGTCTCGCCTCAATTCCGGGCATTTTCGCGGCGATTCCCTTCGCGATCTGGTTCTTCCTCGCCATTGAAGGTGCAGCCATGGCCGCCGAAGAAGCCAAGGACCCGAAACGCACGATTCCCCGCGCCTATGTCAGCGGGATTCTGACCCTGGTGTTCCTGGCCATCGGCGTGATGATCATGGCCGGCGGCGTGGGCGACTGGCGGCAACTGTCGAACATCAACGACCCGTTGCCCCAGGCGATGAAAGCGGTGGTCGGCAACGATTCGACCTGGATGCACATGCTGGTGTGGATCGGCCTGTTCGGCCTGGTGGCGAGTTTCCACGGGATCATCCTCGGCTACTCGCGGCAGTTCTTCGCGCTGGCCCGAGCCGGCTACCTGCCACGCAGCCTGGCGAAACTGTCGCGCTTCCAGACTCCGCACCGGGCGATCCTGGCCGGCGGCGTGATCGGCATCGCGGCGATCTACAGCGACGGCCTGGTCAACCTGCAAGGCATGAGCCTGACGGCGGCGATGATCACCATGTCGGTGTTCGGCGCCATCGTGATGTACATCATCAGCATGCTCAGCCTGTTCCGCCTGCGTAAGGTCGAACCGAACCTGGAACGCACCTTCCGCGCCCCGGGCTACCCCATCGTGCCCGGCATCGCGCTGTTCCTGGCGGTGGTGTGCCTGGTTGCCATGGCCTGGTTCAACATGTTGATCGGCCTGGTATTCCTGGCGTTCATGATCGTCGGCTACCTGTACTTCCAACTGACCGCTAAACAACGCTCCAGCGCCCCGACGGACGCTATGCTTACTGGAGTTTGAAGCAAAACCCTTGGGGGACCGGGCTTTCTCTTGAAAACCCACCGTCCCCCTGTGGGAGCGAGCTTGCTCGCGATAGCGATTTGTCTGTAAGCATTGTGGTGTCTGACACACCGCTATCGCGAGCAAGCTCGCTCCCACAGGATTCAGTGCAGGTTTTAGTACAGAATTCATTATAAGAACCAGGAGGACACCGCCCCATGGCCGCATTCGTCCATTCCGTCGGCGCCCAGACCTACCGCTTCGACTGCCTCAAAGACCTGATGGCCAAGGCCAGCCCGGCGCGCTCCGGGGATTTCCTGGCCGGGGTCGCCGCCCTCAACGACGGCGAACGCGTGGCCGCGCAGATGGCGCTGGCCGACCTGCCCCTGAGCCATTTCCTGCAGGAAATGGTAATTGCCTACGAGACCGACGAAGTCACCCGGCTGATCGTCGACACTCACGATAAACAAGCCTTCGCCGCCGTCAGCCACCTCACGGTCGGCGGTTTCCGCGACTGGCTGCTCAGCGACGCCGCCGACGAACAGAGCCTGCGGGCCCTCGCACCGGGCCTGACGCCGGAAATGGTCGCCGCCGTTTCGAAGATCATGCGCGTGCAGGACCTGGTGTTGGTGGCGCAGAAAATCCGAGTAGTGACGAAATTCCGCGGCACCCTCGGCCTGCGCGGGCGGCTGTCCACGCGCCTGCAACCCAACCACCCCACCGACGAACCGGCCGGGATCGCCGCGAGTATTCTCGACGGCCTGCTCTACGGCAACGGCGACGCCATGATCGGCATCAACCCGGCCACCGACAGCACGGCCTCGATCTGCGCCATGCTGGAAATGCTCGACGCGATCATCCAGCGCTACGACATCCCGACCCAAGGCTGCGTGCTGACCCACGTCACCACCTCCATCGAAGCGGCGAACCGCGGCGTGCCGCTGGACCTGGTGTTCCAGTCCATCGCCGGCACCGAAGCGGCGAACGCCAGCTTCGGCATCAACCTGAACATTTTGAAAGAAGGCTACGACGCCGGCCTCAGCCTGAATCGCGGCACCCTGGGCAACAACCTGATGTATTTCGAGACCGGCCAGGGCAGCGCGTTGTCGGCCAATGCCCACCACGGCGTCGATCAACAGACTTGCGAAACCCGGGCCTACGCCGTGGCGCGACATTTCAACCCGTTCCTGGTGAACACAGTTGTAGGATTCATCGGCCCGGAATACCTCTACAACGGCAAACAGATCATCCGCGCCGGCCTCGAAGACCACTTCTGCGGCAAGCTGTTGGGCGTGCCGATGGGCTGCGACATCTGCTACACCAACCACGCCGAGGCCGACCAGGACGACATGGACACCCTGCTGACCCTGCTGGGCGTGGCCGGGATCAACTTCATCATGGGCATCCCCGGCTCCGACGACATCATGCTCAACTACCAGACCACCTCGTTCCACGACGCGCTCTATGCGCGCCAGACCCTGGGCCTGAAGCCGGCGCCGGAGTTCGAGCAGTGGCTGGCAAACATGGGCATCTTCACCCAGGCCGATGGCCGGGTGCGGTTCGGCGACAACCTGCCGCCGGCGTTTCGTCATGCCTTGGCTCATTTGGGATAAGCCGTATTTGGGATGAGTGATTAATGGATAAACAACCTGTCGACTCGCAAAACCCCTGGCTGGAACTGCGCCGCCTGACCCCGGCACGCATCGCCTTGGGCCGCACCGGCACCAGCCTGCCGACCCAGGCGCAACTGGACTTCCAGTACGCCCACGCCCAGGCCCGCGATGCGGTGCACCTGGCGTTCGATCACCAAGGCCTTCGTGCGCAACTGAGCGAACGGGGCCGCGAAAGCCTGCTGCTCCACAGCGCCGCCAGCGACCGCCACAGCTACCTGCAACGCCCGGACCTCGGTCGGCGGCTGGATGAGGCCTCGGTGAAGGTGCTGGACGATTACGCCGCGGCCCATCCCGGCGGCGTTGATCTGGCCATTGTGGTGGCGGACGGCCTGTCGGCACTGGCGGTGCATTGCCACACCCTGCCGTTCCTGGCGCGCCTGGAAGAACAGATCGCCGCGGACGGCTGGTCGGTTTCCCCGGTGGTCCTGGTGGAACAAGGCCGGGTTGCCGTGGCCGATGAAGTGGCGCAGCGGCTCGGCGCAAAAATGTCGGTGATCCTGATCGGCGAACGGCCCGGCCTCAGCTCGCCCGACAGCCTAGGCCTGTATTTCACCTACGCCCCCAAGGTCGGCCTGACCGACGCCTACCGCAACTGCATCTCCAATGTCCGGCTCGAAGGCTTGAGCTACGGCATGGCGGCCCACCGCCTGGTGTACCTGATGCGCGAGGCCTGCCGCCGACAGCTTTCGGGGGTCAACCTGAAGGACGAAGCCCAGGTTCACACTCTAGAGTCAGAAAACCCTGCCGATATGAAAGGTAATTTCCTACTGATGCCGCCCCCAGGCTGATCCGTATGTCCGATTGCGTTTTTGATCCGCTTTCAGGCAGCATCAAAAGCACGGCAGAGCGCCGTTGTTGTCAGACTCTACGTCGACCTTTGTAAACGAGACCTGCCATGCGGATTATCCAAGCGACCCTGGAACACCTGGACCTGCTGACCCCATTGTTCGTCAAATACCGGGAATTTTATGGCTCCCTGCCATATCCGGATTCGTCCCGGGCGTTTCTGGAAAAGCGCCTGCGCCGCAAAGAATCGGTGATCTACCTGGCCCTGCCCGATGACGACGACAGCAAACTGCTGGGCTTCTGCCAGCTCTATCCAAGCTTCTCGTCGCTGTCGCTCAAGCGCGTGTGGATCCTCAACGACATCTACGTCGCCGAAGACGCCCGCCGCCAACTGGTGGCCGACCACCTGATCCGCACCGCAAAGAAAATGGCCAAGGAAACCCACGCTGTGCGCCTGCGCGTCTCCACCAGCAGCACCAACGAAGTGGCGCAGAAAACCTATGAGTCGATTGGCTTCAAGGAAGACACCGAGTTCAAGAACTACGTGTTGCCGATCAGCGACGAACTCTGACACACCACATCTCCCCTTGTGGCGAGGGGATTCATCCCCGCTGGGGCTGCAAAGCAGCCCCTCAAAAAACCACTGACGCACCACCTTGGGCAGCACAGCCTCCAACAAACCCACCGACACGCCACCCCGTGGCGAGGGAGCTTGCTCCCGCTGGGACGGTCCGACGCCTCGGGCGCAGCAGCCCCAACCCCTGACCACGCGGTACATCAGACACACCCAAATGGGAGCGCTGCGCACTCCAGCGGGAGCAAGCTCCCTCGCCACAGGGATCTTTCATTGCCTGGAAATCCCCCGCTACAAACTCAACGCCTCCTTCACAATCCACCCCGTATAATCCCGACCTTCCCGGCTTGTAAGAAAAAGCTACAAACCCCGTAGCCCCACTCCAAAGCCCGACCCACCCGCCTGCCGAGTCGGGCCACCAGCAAGGTGCATTACATGGATTTCAACCCCCTCGACCTCATCCTGCATCTCGACGTGTACCTCGACATGCTGGTGACCAACTATGGAACCTGGGTCTACGCCATCCTGTTCCTGGTGATCTTCTGCGAAACCGGCCTGGTGGTGATGCCCTTCCTGCCCGGCGACTCGCTGCTGTTCATCGCCGGCGCCGTCGCTGCCGGTGGCGCCATGGACCCCGTCCTACTGGCCGGCCTGCTGATGCTCGCGGCGATCCTCGGCGACAGCACCAACTACCTCATCGGCCGCACCGCTGGCGAAAAACTGTTCAGCAACCCGAACTCGAAAATCTTCCGCCGCGACTACCTGCAGCAAACCCACGACTTCTACGACAAACACGGCGGCAAAACCGTAACCCTGGCGCGCTTCCTGCCGATCATCCGCACCTTCGCCCCCTTCGTCGCCGGCGTCGGCAAAATGAACTACCTGCGGTTCTTCGGCTTCAGCGTCCTCGGCACCGTCCTTTGGGTCGGCGGCCTGGTCACCCTCGGCTACTTCTTCGGCAACGTGCCGTTCATCAAGCAGAACCTGTCACTGCTGGTGGTAGGCATCATCCTGCTGTCGCTGCTGCCGATGATCGTCAGCCTGGTGCGCAGCAAAATGAGCCAGCGCGCCTCGAAGGCCTGATCGCATGTGGTCCCTGAGCAACTGGCGGCGCCGACGCACCCTCGCCAAACACCCCGTCGGCGAAGACACCTGGCAACGGGTGCGCCAGCAACTGAGCTTCCTCGACGGCATCAGCGTCGCCGAAGACCAATGGTTGCGCGAAGCCTGCGTGCTATTCCTGCACGACAAACACCTGACCGCCCTGCCCGGCGTCGAACTGCACCAGGAACAACGCCTACTGCTCGCCGCCCAGGCCCAGCTGCCGCTGATGCACCTGGGCGAACTGAACTGGTACCAGGGCTTCCACGAAATCGTCCTATACCCCGACGACTTCCTCAGCCCCCAGCGTTACCGCGACGCGAGCGGCATCGAACACGAATGGGACGGCGAGCACAGCGGCGAAGCCTGGCCCCAGGGCCCCATCATCCTGGCCTGGGACGGCGTGCTGGCCAGCGGCGGCTGGGAAGGCTACAACCTCGTGATCCACGAACTGGCGCACAAACTCGACATGCTCAACGGCGACGCCAACGGCCTGCCGCCGCTGCACGCCGACATGCGCGTCCAGGACTGGGCCGACGCCATGCAACAGGCCTACGACCACCTCAACCGCCAACTGGACCACGACCCGGACGCCGAAACCCTCATCGACCCCTACGCCGCGGAAAACCCCGCCGAGTTCTTCGCCGTCACCAGCGAATACTTCTTCAGCGCCCCAGACCTGCTGCACCAGGCCTATCCGAAGGTCTACTCGCAGCTTCAGGCCTTCTACCGTCAGGATCCGTTGGCGCGGCTGCGGCAACTTCAAGCCGAAGATCCGGTCTATCAGGCGTCGTCCCTAGGTCTCTAAGACCTTGGACGCGTGGCATCAGCGGCTGAATATGCCTATAATCGCCGCCACTTTTTGGTCAATCCGACCAGTCATTTGGTCAACTAACGGGGGCACCGCCCAATGAGCTACAGCAAGATTCCGGCTGGCAAAGACCTGCCGAACGACATCTACGTCGCGATCGAAATCCCGGCCAACCACGCCCCGATCAAATACGAAATCGACAAAGACAGCGATTGCCTGTTCGTTGACCGTTTCATGGCCACCCCGATGTTCTACCCGGCCAACTACGGTTACATCCCCAACACCCTGGCCGACGACGGTGACCCCCTCGACGTGCTGGTCGTGACCCCTTACCCGGTTGCCCCAGGCTCGGTCATTCGCGCCCGTCCGGTCGGCGTGCTGAACATGACCGACGACGGCGGCGGCGATGCCAAAGTCATCGCAGTGCCACACGACAAACTGTCGCAACTGTATGTGGATGTGAAGGAATACACCGACCTGCCACCGCTGCTGATCCAGCAGATCGAGCACTTCTTCGCGAACTACAAAGATCTCGAAAAAGGCAAGTGGGTCAAGATCGAAGGCTGGGCCGGCGCAGACGCCGCCCGCGAAGCCATCACCAAGTCGGTTGCCGCCTACAAAGGCTGAAACCAAACTTAAAGAAAACCCCGGTTTGCCCCGGGGTTTTTTTATGCCTTAATGAAGCTTAATACTTGCTCGTATTAATACCGTTTACCTGCGTTTACCGAGCCTATTTCAATTCCTGCAAACGGAAAAATCGTCTTATAAATATGAACGACATGTTTATTGCCGAAAACACACTCGTCTCTAAACTTTCCGTTTATGAAAAAGATCTCCAGTGGCGACCGCTTCAGAGCCCTTCTTAAAGAAGCCCATATCCGTTCCGCCGACTTCGCGAAGTTATACGGCGTGAAATCCCAGCACGTGAACAACTGGTTCAACCGTGGCATCCCGCCAGGGCGCATCCACACCATTGCCAGCCTGCTGACCGTCAGCCCGCAATGGCTCGCCACCGGCGAAGGCCCGCAAACCCCACTGGGCCTTGGCCCCGGCACCACCTACGAAGCCGCCGAAGTCCAGGGCGTCTACACCGTGCCGGAAACCACGGACATCGAACTGCCCTACTACAAGGAAGCCCCCATCGCCCCCGGCGAAACCAAGACCCACGTCATCGAAATCCCCGACCAATCCATCCGCCTGCCCCGCAGCCACCTCGACTCCCTGGAAATAAACCCCAGCGACGCCATCTGCACCACCATGGTCGGCGACAGCATGGCCGACCGCATCGAAGACGGCTCCACCGTCGCCATCGACCGCGGCCTGACTCAAGTCATCGACGGCCAGATCTACGCCCTCGAACACGACGGCATGCTGCGCATCAAATACCTGCACCGCATCCCCGGCAACCGCCTGCGCCTACGCAGCCATAACAACACCGCCTACCCCGACGAAGTCTTCAGCGTCGAACAGATCGAAGCACAAAACATCCGCGTCATCGGCTGGGTCTTCTGGTGGTCCACCCTGACCAAACAACGCCCACCGGTGTTCGACTAACCCAATCAGGAAAATTGGCCAAGATCTTCATGTCAATAACCCCCCGTGGCGAGGGAGCTTGCTCCCGCTGGGCTGCGCAGCAGCCCCGCTCTTTTTTCATAATGCTAACCCAATGATTCAACACAACTTCCACTGGGATTTTCCCCAAAACCCACGTATCCTCCGCCCCACATTTGCGAGCCCACGCCTCGCACCGACAAGGCAGACCACTCTCTGACCAAGTCCCCACAGCCGGCCGCAAGAGCCGGGTGTACGTTTTGAAGGCTGGTGAGGTTTGTCAAAAACGAACTGAGTCAGTCAACGAGAAGCCGGCCATAAGCCGGCTTTTTAATGTCTGAGAGAAACCCCTCACTTGCGGAAAACGCAAAATTAGGTTGGATTTCTTCCTCGAGTCGCCCCGAAACAACCCAAGCCTTTAGCACATCTACAATGTGACAGATCCAGGTGCCGTTTTGACGTCCAACGGGAAGAAATCCCAACCCTGTGTGCTCCTCTATCAAATCCACAGACCAAGTTTCCGACGTACTGAAAGATACAGGACGGACTCAGTCTCGACGCGTCGCTCGAAACAAATACCATGCAAGATTACGACGCCCCCCCCAGCGGCTCGCTCACAGATCGAGAGCAGTCATCTGAAGCCAGTAGTGGCATTTTGGTCCTGCCCGAGAGACAATCCTTTCCTGAAACCCATAATGGCCTTCCTGGCTGACAAGGCCCCCATAGCGGGCCAACATGTAAAAGGAATTACCATGCTCGAAAAAATAAAAATTGCCATACTCCGTGAGAACCAAAATATTTGGTTCGTTAGGGCTGAGAAAGGAAAGTATGCACGTCACTTCAGATCAGGCGAACTGATTGCTATTAACCATTTAGAAAGTGCTTATGACGGAGAAGTACCTCTTTCGCTCCCGACAGACGAACTTTTAAAAGCCCGCTTGTTACGCAATGATAAATATAGCGAGTTCAAAAAAGATGAACAGGGCAGAGAGACGAGGTTTCTAAACAGATCGGGCTTTAATTTACTGAGCCAGGTCAGAAGGTTTTCCAATGAAATAAAACAAGGTGACCTATTAGTTACTCGCAATAGCGATGGCGGGTATAGCGTAGGAATCTGCAGCGATGGAACTCCATACATCGAACACAGCCCGGTAAAGATCCCAGTTATTAATGAAGACGGAAGTAGCGGCCACGATCGAATCCAGCTTAAATTCAAGTTAAGAAAACACGTTATATGGGGGCCATCTATTCGTCAGGACGAGCTTCCAGGCGCCGTGAGAAAAGCTACCCGAGGCCAGCAAACAGTCACCTGCCTGAACAATCACCGCGAAAAAATATTTCATTTAATTTATCCTTTTTTCACGGACGGTGAATCACTCTATTTTTCAAACAAAATCAGAACCACTCGCAAGATAAACGCCCTAGTTGTCGGAAAACTGTTTCAAAATATGGCTCTTACTCAGGAGCTCATGAGCACACTACTAAACAACAGTACTATTGACGCAGAGAATTTTACGCAACTTATTGAAAGAATGGCTTTTGAAAGCGAGCTCGGAGTTACTTGCCAAGCGGAGTTTATGTCACCCGGCGACATGTGGTGTAAAATCCCACTAGGAATCGCAACAACACTCCCCACAATTTTGGCGTGCGTATTAGCGTGTTTAATAATGACGGGGCAAGTTAGTGCTCAAGAGATCGAGCATCTTCAAAGCATGCCACCAGAACAAATAATAAATTTGAAGCGTGAGACACTTGACGAGGGGGATATATTCACCGACAAATTCAAACATGCCGAAGCCTCCGACTTACTCAAAAAAATCGCCCAAGCCGCCAAAAACAAATCAAAGGAAATTCAAAAACTAGATAATGAGCGATCAATTTCAGAAATAAAAGATAACTTAAAAATCACTGTAACCCAAACAAACACCAATAACCTTGAAGACTTCAATTTTGGCGTCAACGTACTAGAAATAGGTAGACCCCATGAAAGTCATTGAGCCTATCAGTAGCGCTTTGTTGTTGACGGGCTGCGTCTACTCAGCCGGCATCAGTCAGAATAATGCGTTTATGAGATCGTTCGGAGTAAATCCTGAGTTTAGCCAGCCAGCAATAGACAAAATATTCTATGACGGCGGACTAATTACATTTGAGATCTTTTACAATCATATAATTTATGCAGCAATTATTTTGCTCGCATTAACAATCACAACCTCAACCTTTATATTATACATGGCGCTTACCAAAGGCCTGCAAAGCATCAAAAGAATCCACCCATCATTCCTAAACATATGTACCACAATAACCCCGCTGATACCTATTGGAACTATCACCCTTCTATACATAATATTTTTATGCTTTGCCTCTTATCAAAAAGGACAAATCACAGGTGTGAAGCTGTCGCAAAAATTCCTAGAGCAATGTTACTGGGTAGAAGTAAAAGACAAGAAAGACTCTACTAAAGCATGCGCTTTTCGCAAAGACAGAGACTCTATCTGGTATTACCAGCTAAACGACGGAGACATCAAAATAAATTCCAAGCTACTTACCGAAGTAGGACAGGTAACTTATTTACAGCCAGAACTCAACCCTCAGTAACAAATTACAAACTGAAACCTAACTATTTTTCGCGTTTCAGGTACGTAGCTCTGCTCTAAGGGCTGGACATATCTATTCTTTTGGCCCTTCTATAGGTTTCAACTGATCGCCTATTCAACGGACATATGATATAAGCTCCGCCGGCATGTAACGGAGCGGGACAAATACCACCCCCCGCCCCAAATCAACAACAAACCTTAACACCTCAAGAACGAGAGCTACGGCTTACCATCCAGCGTTCCAATATAGCATCGGCAAAACTTCCGATTTTTGATACCAAGCACAGGCGCTTGTCAGAATCATGCTCTTGATGAGCTTGCTCTACTAAGGATGCCAATTCAACATGACAAGTTGAATCATTATTGAACTTCGGAAGCTCCATATGCTTAAAAATATTCCCCACCTGAATTGAAATATTATGGCTCTCTACATACTCCTTCACAATCTTTGAATTAAGTAAACCACAGAGAAAATGAGCCTGTTGCTTATCATCAAAAGCAACAAAGTAAACTTTATGATCTGGAATATAGGGACATTTCCCCTTATTAGGAACCTCCGCAGTTCCGGCTACGGCAGCAGAGAACTGTCCGGACATCTCTGCCCAGATTACTTTCCAAGGCTTGAACGTGAAATCACCCACATTGTAAACGGCGTAAAATGGCGCTCCGGGCATCCGCCCCCGAAAAGTTGAGCGTTGTGAAAGAATCTCTTTAAACGAGTTAAAATATTGTTTTGTTCGCTTCAGAGAGTTAACACCTATTTCGGCAGCGTCGTAATCATCTCGATTGATACCGGCATTGGGTACAAATGTAAAAAGATCCTGTGCTGGTTTGAAATAGCAAGCATCAAAGTCGCTGGCCCCCTTGATCAATGGGAACAGTAGGTCTGGCTCCACCCAAACCTTTTTTGCTGTACCTATATCTTTCTTCCCTGCTTCGGGCCTTGTTCTGATCTGGACAAGTCCTGAATCAGAAGTGTCTTCGACAGGAACAAAATAAACGCCATTAAGATCTGCTGTAATTCCTTTTCGTCCAAGTATCCATTCGGACTCTCCAGCCAGTTTGCAAATCACGTCCCAGCGTCCAGACTCCAGAACCGCCCATGGCGACCCTTCCTCGCCCACAGGCACAGCCTCCATACTCGTAATCGATATACGATCCAGAACATCGCGAAGCGACAATTCAGGATTAATGGACTTTCCACCCCTCGCTGCCGCAGTCCATACCCTATAGTTCACCGGATAGCGTGGTGGTTCCATTCCTTTCTCGAATACCACAACTGAAGTTTTATTTGCAGCATCAGGAAACGGCTTCAAAGCCTTTAAGTCTTCGACAAAAAGCGGCGCCAACCAATAGTCCGCAGAAACTTTAAAACGCCTAAATCCTACAGAAGAGGGCGACTGAAATACAGTTTGAGTGATTACAAAGGCAAGTTTTCCGCCAGCCTTCAACCACTTATCTCCGGTAGTGTAGGTAATAATCGCTGATATATCGAGCTCGTTACCACCATGGAATTTTGTATTGGAGAAAATTGAGTATTGCTCACACGTGGGCTTCACCCGATCTCTATATGCCTCAGGCAGCTTCGACCATCGAACCCAAGGCGGATTTCCACAGACCAGATCAAATCGCCCAGCGGTAGCAGACCAGAAAAAATTCCGGACAATGCGAAACCAAATACCATTCCAATCCTGACGATGAAGATTCAAAATCTGATCATACGTTTCTTTTAATGGCTTACGCCAGACAGCCGCCTCACTAGAATTTAAAAGCTTAAATTTTATTAAACGCGCCTCAGCTTGTTCGAACTCGAAGTCTTTTTCAACAGCCTCCCCCATAGCTTCAAATACATCATCCAATCGCTGACGATCAAAGGCCAAAATAGAGGGTAAGCAAATATTCAAACCTGCAACTTGACTACCAACCTGATAAGAAACTATATCCTCATCATTCTGAGGATCTCGAGCTGGCGAGTAGATTGCGTCCGCGAGCAATATTGGAATTTCAACCTGTTCGCCTTTACAGGCCCTTAGCAAGTCCGCTATCTCCATGAGATAATTAACACGAGCTGTTTGCACTGCCAGGGGATTTAAATCGAAGCCCCAGACTGTTTCGCAAAGCAGCTTTACGGTCTCATGCGCAGTCATCCCGATTATTTTTGCGGCATGTCGTTTGCGGCGAATCATTTCAATAATGAACGATCCAGAACCACAAGTAGGGTCTAGCCCCCGCACGCTTAACCAATCGGCGACTCTTACACTGGATAGGGTGTGTTCGACCAACCAGTCTGGTGTATAGAACTCACCTAGACTTTTGCGCAGTGTCTCAGGTACTAGCCCTTGATAAAAATCACGTAATACGTCACGGGTTCGTTCGAGACGATCGGTGCGGTACAGAGCTAGCTTGCCTAAAATACCTCGCAAAGCATCAAGAATGGGCCGCCTAAAAGCAGACTCTTTGCATACATCCAGATACCAACTAAATATCGCCTCTTCGACAAACCCTTTTATACCTGCCTCGGAAAAAATCTGTCCCTTTTCAATATTATTCGCAAGTGAAGCTCGTAACGCCTCATCATTTAAAAGGAACGCCATTTCTTGGGCCGGCCCAACGGTAGATGTAAGTCCGTGCGCAGAGACAATTTCAGCAGCTAACAACTTTATTACTAGAGAGTTATAGCTGTGAATTACAAAAAGTCGGCCCGCCATTTTGTATGCGGGGCTACCCTTCCAGTCAAAACGTAGCGACGCATCAATAGCACTCTGCTGATCTACAGTGAGGTCTGCTACTTGGCCATAGAGGGTACGCCACTCTTCGAATAACATTTTAATCTTATTATTGCCATCTAAAGCGAGGTTAGCAGCTAGCGCATCGGCCATAGCTTGCATAAGCGCGATGGCATGTTGAGCTCCTTGCCCAAAATCTTCAATCAGATTTTCTGTAACTACAGCTCTACGATAGCTTTTCTGTATAGCGTCAAGAACCAGCCCAACGACCTCAGGGGTAAACGGTAGAAGATGCTGGGCATAGATACAATCATCTACAACTTGAGCAAAGCAGACATGGTCACCATCAATAGCAATACCAATATACTCATCTTGCTTAAGCCCCTGCGCTTTAGAAGCACGGACAATATATTTCAGAAGACGGTCATCTAACGCTTCTTTGAACTTCAGGCTCTCCTTGGATCCATTAAAAAAACCTGGCCCCTTAAATTCTATAATTACATTGTTGTAACTGGCATCACGCCTCGCTCGCTCGGCATCAAAGTGGATCCCGAGACCATTTTCGAGAGCGCCGAGCCATGCTACTCGAACCTCTTCCTCGTTACTCCAAGGACGATTGCGTTTGGCCTGAATTGCATTAAATACCTGTTGAAACACGTTTTCATCCCCAACTGAGCGGCGAGTAACACCTACGGAACATCCAACAAAAGCTAGGTCAGTGGATACCGTAAAAAAATCTGCATTCTACCCCCAAGGCGGCCTCCTCCGGGGCAAAAGAATCAGGCCAATTACCGATAATAGATAGCCCCGAACCACTTAACAGCTCCAAACACAACAAAACTTCGATTTCCGCACTCTCGCGCTCATGGCCCTGAAAAATGTCCTGCCATGCAAGACATTTTTCACATTCGGGGACGTCCCTCTACCTCACCTCAACAATATCCAAAGCCCGATTCGCCAACAGCTCGCTCAACTCAACCACCTGCTGAATCCCCAACGCCACATGCCGCCGCGAACCTTCAAGATCGGACGCAGGTCGCCGATCATCGCGTTCGCCGAAGCGAGGTTTTCGCTGAGGGTGACAAGCAAGCATTCAGAGTCCACATCAGAAGCGATGCGGTAGATGGTATTGGGGTTGTCGGACGTTTCCTTCTTCGGCTTGGGATTCAGGTAGTAATCCAAGGTCCGAGTCGCCGCATCATCAAACTTTTTGTTACGAGCCGATTGAACGCGGGAGACGGTTTCGTCTGTTGTCGGGGGGTTCGGTGTAATTTTGACCATAGTCTTAGCTCTCATTAGGCCACGACCCGTTCGCGACTAAACGATTGGGAGGCAGCTGTACGCAGGTTAGTCGACCGACGAGCTAAGGAATCGGCGCGCCCGAGGGCGCCCTGCGCACAGCCACCATCGAATGCAGGTATGGAATACCTGACTGATGGTCGCTTGAGCGACTTAGCAACGACGGGCGACTAAACCCGATCACTGATGGGCAGTGACAGGATTCAAGTTACCGACACGGCCAAGGGCGCACAAGCCGGCGGATTCTGGCGTAGTTGTAGGCAATGGCGCAAGGCGGTGTCGGCAAGCTGAAGGGGATTGTCAGAGTCCCACAACGGCGATTAAACAAGTTACGGAAATCTAGAACGTTACTGCTGGGAGCAGCGCTCATGTCGCTGGCGACGACATGAGCGTGGAACGTGTCGCCGAAATGGAGTTTTTGCGACATGACAGGCTCTGCACCGTTGAACGCTCGAAGATTTACCGACAGTCACAGTTGGTCAGTTTGGTAGAAAATTCGGCAATACCGATTTTCCCTATCATCTGCTCCAACGGCTCCGCCATCGGCTCTTGGGTCAGCCAAACCGTATAGATGAGAATTGCGGACGAGCGTCATCGCGGGCAAGCCTTGCTCCCACAAGGGTTTGGCTTGGTATCAGCCGAAGCGCTGATTCACAATTACCTACCGATTACAGGACTCCCTGGCATCATGTGCTACACCGATGCAATAAAAAAACGTATAGAACAGGACGTGGCCGCCAGGGGCCTGACGTTGCCTGTTCATGCGCGTCCGGGATGGTATTTTCAATGATCCGATTCACCCAAGGCAACCTCCTGGAAGCCAAAACCGAAGCCCTGGTCAACACGGTGAATACCGTGGGCGTGATGGGTAAAGGTATCGCGCTCATGTTCAAGGAGCGTTTCGCGGAGAATTACCGGCTGTACTCGGCTGCCTGCAAGGCTGGCGAAGTGGAAACAGGTAAGGTTCACGTGACGGCGGTCAACGAGCTGGAAGGTCCTCGTTGGATCGTGAACTTCCCCACCAAACGGCACTGGCGATCACCGTCGCAGATGGCATGGATCACCGAAGGCTTACACGATTTGCGTCGTTTCCTGATTGAAAACGATGTGAAGTCCGTCGCGGTTCCACCGCTAGGCGCTGGCAACGGTGGCTTGAAATGGCCGGAGGTTCGCGAGCAGATTGTTGATGTTCTGAGTGATCTGGATGTCGATGTGCTGGTGTTCGAGCCGTCCAACCAGTACATGAATGTCGCCAAACGTAGCGGCGTCAAAAAGCTCACGCCGGCTCGTGCGCTTATCGCCGAGCTGGTTCGACGCTACTGGGTGCTTGGCATGGAGTGCAGTCTGCTTGAGATTCAGAACCTGGCTTGGTTTCTCGAGCGCGCCATCGAAAAGCTGCCGAACACGGAGAACCCACTGAATCTTCAATTCGTGGCTCATAAGTATGGGCCGTATGCCAACCGGTTGGAGCATCTGCTCAACAACCTGGATGGCAGCTATCTGCACTGCGACAAGCGCATCAGTGATGCGGATATCAGTGATGTGATCTGGTTTGACGAAGGGCGGAAAGCTTTCTTGCAGACCTACCTGCAAACCGAGGCCAAAGAGTACAGCCAAGCCTTGGAACGCACCGCGGAGCTGATCGATGGGTTCGAGTCACCCTTCGGTATGGAGTTGTTGGCGACGGTGGATTGGTTGCTGAGTCAGGAAGGCGTTTTTCCGACTGTTCCTGCCGTGCGTGAGGCGTTGAAGCATTGGGAGGGAGGCGCTGGGGCTGCGGGTCGTAAGAGCAAGTTGTTCGATGATCAGGCGCTGGAGATTGCGCTCAAACGGCTTACTTCCAGTAGTTTCAGGCCCGAGGTGGCGGTCTGCTAGGGGATGCGAATTGTGCAAGGAGGCCTTGCACAATTAATGTGTGGCCACGCTTCTCTACGCAGGCACGTAAAAATAGCTCAACGGCACCAATCGTTTAGTCTCCGGATCGGTGGCTGGATAATGCGCCATCAACGTGCGAGCCAGTTCATCCAGCGTCCACATAGTCAGGTGCACGTTAGCTCGCTCACCTTCATAGAGCGCCTCCTTTGTGAATCCGCCAGTGCTCACATAGAGCCCTCGGTCATCCTTGTGTCTGCCACCAAGGAAGCTACGGATCTCATTACTCCCCATCCGAGCATTCCGATGTTTAACCTCAACAACGATGCGCGGCGGCTCGAATCCAAAGCCGTCGGGCGAAGCAATAATGTCTTTCCCGCGATCTGCACCGGCCGGAGAGACGAGCGTTTTGTAGCCCATCGCGCGCAGGATGCCGGCGACCAGTTCCTGCATTTCCGACCAGTCCAGACTATTGATTTGGTCCTTGATGCGTTCGAAAGCAATTTCTTGAACGCCTTTCAGCGGATCTTCAAGAGCTTCGGGATCGTCGATTAAGTCCTTTGGAGAGGCTGAAACGTCTTTACCGGTAGCAAGGGCGAGCAATTCCTTCTGAGCAACCTCCGCGACGTTGAATACGGTTAGCGTCGACCCCAGACTGTTTCTGCTCACGCTGTTCAGCTTGTCGCGATCGACCTCTTGCGCATACCACTCGACAGGCCTGGTCAACGACATTCCATCATCCGCCAAGTCGGGACGGTGCTGACATGCGCCAGTGAAACGACCTACCAAGTAAGTCCGGTTCGCAGGGGAGTAAGTGACGACCGTATCGCCCTCTTTGATTTCGTTAACGAAACGGAACACTTGAGAAGCACCCGATACGGCGCTCGCGTCCTTAATGCCTGGTTGTAGATCTTTGTAAGCCTGGATCAAGGCCTTTCGGGAAACGCCGGGCTTTGCGGCGAGTGCTAGCTGAGCCCAACCAATGGCTGCCAGATTACGATCCCTGAAATCGTCGTAGAGACGACCGCCATCACCTCGAATCATCCACATCGTTGGCATCTTGGTACTCATTCTGTCCATGGAAACGGGAACGTGAATGTACCAATGGTGATAGCGCTCTGTGAACGAAAAACTCGACACAGAACACCCAGTTCGACAACGCGGGCCCGCTATTTCAGATAACTGAAAGCCCTACTGCTTTCCTGGGGTAGCCGATGTCTTTCGGCTCACATTGTGGCGAGCGGTACCGACGATAGCGATTAAATAAGCCAGTCCGCATGATTACTGGTCTAGAGCGCGGCGGCGATCACGGTCGACGTCAGCGATTAAATGAAATTTCACAGTTCAAATAGAGCGATGAATCCTCGGGCCTCAAACCTGGCAGCCCATTACCGCGAGCTCTCGGGCATAAAAAAGGTCTTGCTAGGCAAGACCTTTTTTCGTACGGGGAATAGCAAGCTCCTCCCCTACCTCACCTCAACAATATCCAAAGCCCGATTCGCCAACAGCTCACTCAACTCAACCACCTGCTGAATCCCCAACGCCACATGTCGTCGTGAACCCTCTAGATCGGATGCCAGGTCTTCGAGCATCGCGTTCGCCGAAGCGAGGTTTTCACTAAGGGTGACAAGCAAGCATTCGGAATCCACATCAGAAGCGATGCGGTAGATGGTGTTGGGGTTGTCGGATGTTTCTTTCTTCGGCTTGGGATTCAGGTAGTAATCCAAGGTCCGAGTCGCGGCATCATCAAACTTTTTGTTACGGGCCGATTGGACGCGGGAGACGGTTTCGTCTGTTGTCGGGGGGTTCGGTGTAATTTTGACCATAGTCTTAGCTCTCATTGAGGCCACGACCCGTTCGCGACTAAACGATTGGGAGGCAGCTGTACGCAGGTTAGTCGACCGACGAGCTAAGGAATCGGCGCGCCCGAGGGCGCCCTGCGCACAGCCACCATCGAATGCAGGCATGGAATACCTGACTAATGGTCGCTTGAGCGACTTAGCAACGACGGGCGACTAAACCCGGTCACTGATGGGCAGTGACGGGATTCAAGTTACCGACGAGGCCAAAGACGCACAAGCCGGCGGATTCTGGCGTAGTTGTAGGCAATGGCGCAAGGCGCTGTGGGTCTGGGCTGATCCTAGGGCGTCACGATAAACACCGGGTCGGGGTGTGGGGTGTCATGTCGTCAAAATTCGATTTTGACGACATGTTATTGGGATATGTCGTTGGTGGCGACATTAGATTTGAGAGCGGTGGGGACAGATATATCGCCATCGCGAGCAGGCTCGCTCCCACAGTGTTCCGGCTTGGCCGCTGGATGAGAGTTCGCCATCAATCTCTTGTGGGAGCGAGCCCTGCTCGCGATGGCGGTGGGTCAGGCTGACTGACTAGAGTTCGCCAAGATTGCCATCGTCTTCATCGAGAACTTCAAGAATATGTTTCAGCCACATTGTGCCACTCTCCCACTCCATCCAATAACAATAATTACAGGGCATTTTTTCCATAATAAAGTCTCGAAGACCCACCTCATCAAGTCGTTCTGCCAACAACATCACTATTTCTTTTTTTAACGCGTCAATGGCCTGCGGTTCCGAATCTGACACAAAAAGCCTTATCACCCCGTCCGGCTCTGATGACTCACACATCCAGTCTTGGTGAAAATAACAACCAAAGAAATGGAAAAGTTCCGGATATCTATTTTTCATATTTTTCGACATACCCTGTAAGCAAATTGTATCCAGTAGGTGACTGCTTGGATTTTTTCAACACTAAAGTCACGACGGACAAGGACTCTAATTTTCCACTTTTTCGGATAACCCCGACTCCAACCGGAGAAGGGAAGGACTGCTGTAAGACGAGTTTCTTTTCTAATTTATTGTTTAGAAATCCGTCAATCTCTGTTTCTTTTGCATTCAATACTTTGGAAACCGTTGACTCTGCCGATGCCCTATCAGGAAATGTCGACGCGGTAGGTACGTGCGGCTCTAACTCAAGTCGCTTTCTCAACTGAGCCTCAGAACGACCTATGTGCCTGTCTATCAAATGCCCACCGCGAGCCTCATGCGCCGCCAGGCCGCCTCCCGGCACGATCTCGCTAAACGGCCCGTCGGCCTCGATATCGCCAGGACAGTTACACGCCAACCCCAACGGATCCACCCACCCCGTCGGGTTTACGGTGTAGCGATACCCATTGAGCCCACCCGCCAACTTACTCGGGTCCGGTGTCAGGTAGCGCCCGGTCTCGGGATTGTAGTAGCGATGCCGGTTGTAGTGCAGGCCGCTTTCGGGGTCGAAGTATTGGCCCTGGAAGCGCAGCGGTTGTTCCAGTTGTTCGCCA
>NZ_JBKGGU010000039.1:0-21932 GCF_052042015.1 Pseudomonas sp. SMV71
GAAGCCTTTTTTGCTTACTTTTTTTGGCGTTTGAAAAAAAGTAAGTCGCCGTAAGGGCGAAACCGCCAGCCGCCATTACCGCAGCAACGGATCTGCCCCCCTAAAAAGCCGGCAAATCAGCCCCCCAACAACTCAGCCTTAACCAACTTCGCCTGCTCATCCGCATGATACGAAGACCGCACCAACGGCCCCGAAGCCACATTCTTGAACCCCATCTTGTACCCCTCCTCCGCAAACCACGCAAAGGTATCCGGATGCACAAACCGCTGCACCGGCAGGTGACTACGCGAAGGCTGCAGATACTGCCCCAGAGTCAGCATATCAATGTCATGTTCACGCATACGCTTCATGACCTCGATGACTTCCTCATCGGTTTCCCCCAGCCCCAGCATCAACCCGGACTTGGTCGGAACGTGCGGCATCATCTGCTTGAAGCGCTGCAACAGGGTCAGCGACCACTGGTAATCCGACCCCGGACGCGCAGCCTTGTACAGGCGTGGCACGGTTTCCAGGTTGTGGTTGAACACATCCGGCGGCTCGGCGGCGGTAATTTCCAGCGCGATGTCCATGCGGCCACGGTAGTCCGGCACCAGGGTTTCGAGCTGCACGTTCGGCGACAGCTTGCGGATTTCGCGGATGCAGTCAGCAAAGTGCTGGGCGCCGCCGTCACGCAGGTCGTCACGGTCAACCGAGGTGATCACCACGTAGCGCAGCTTCAGGTCGGCGATGGCGACGGCCAGGTTTTCCGGCTCGCTCGCGTCCAGAGGCTTTGGCCGGCCATGACCGACATCACAGAACGGGCAGCGACGGGTGCAGATGTCACCCATGATCATGAACGTGGCGGTGCCGCCGGAGAAGCACTCGCCCAGGTTCGGGCACGAAGCTTCTTCGCAGACGCTGTGCAGCTTGTGTTTGCGCAGCAGGGCCTTGATGCGGTCGACTTCCGGCGAAACCGGGATCCGCACGCGAATCCAGTCGGGTTTCTTCGGCAGTTCGGTGGTCGGGATGATCTTGACCGGGATGCGTGCAACCTTCTCGGCGCCGCGCAGCTTGACGCCGGCCTCGACCTTGGCACGTGGGGCCGGACGTTCGGTAACGTCCTGCGTCGGGATTACGGTTTGCACTGCGTCAGTAGTCATATCAGTCGATTCCGCCCGTGAGGGTCGTCTGCTCAGCATAGTCGAGGTGTTTGACGAGCTGCGCGCGCAGCCGGGCACTTACCTCGGCAAATTCAATCGGTCCTGTGTGATCGCGCAGCTGGGTCATTGCCAGCCCCGCGTAGCCACAGGGATTAATCCGTCGGAAAGGCGCAAGATCCATGTCCACGTTCAGCGCCAGGCCGTGAAACGAACAGCCATGGCGGATCCGCAGGCCCAGAGAGGCGATCTTCGCGCCGTCGACGTAGACCCCCGGCGCATCCGGCTTGGCCGCCGCTGCCACGCCATAACTGGCCAGCAGCTCGATCAGGCAGGTCTCCATCCGGGTGACCAGTTCGCGCACGCCAAACCCCAGCTTGCGCACGTCCAGCAGCAAATAAGCCACCAGTTGGCCAGGGCCATGGTAGGTCACCTGGCCGCCCCGGTCGACTTTCACGACCGGGATATCGCCCGGCATCAACAGGTGCTCGGCCTTGCCGGCCTGCCCCTGGGTGAACACCGAAGGGTGCTCCACCAGCCAGACTTCATCCTGGGCGCCGGTACCACGCTCGTTGGTGAAACGCTGCATGGCATGCCAGACCGGCTCGTAAGCCATCCGCCCCAGCTCGCGAAAGCCCAGCGTACCCGGCATCACAACACCATGTGCACGAAACCGGTGGCGCGCAGCTCGCTGTTGATGTCGTAGAGCTGTTCCTGGCCGGTGGCGATGATGTGGAGCTGGATCGTCGTGTACTTGCCGTTGGTGCTCTGGCGCTCGGCCAGGGACTTGAGATCAACGGTGGCGTGTTTTTCAAGGATCGCGATGATCTTGTCCTTGAAGCCCACGCCGGTGTCGCCAATCACCTTGATCGGGTAATCCGCGCAGGGAAACTCGATCTTGGGTGCCTTTACTTCAGAGTCTGTCATGGCGTAACGGCCTCGTAAGCCGTGGTAACGAACATGGCCCCGCGCCAGACCGGAACGGGGCCATGCAGGTCAACACTCGAATCAGTTGAACAAGCCGTAGAAGAATAGACGGATGCTATCCCACATGCGGCGGAAGATACCACCTTCCTCGACCGCGTCCAGCGCGATCAGGTCGGCGCTGTGCACCACTTTGTCGTCCAGTTTGACTTCGACTTTACCGATCACGTCGCCCTTGGCGATAGGAGCGGTCAGTTGCGGGTTCATGGTCATGCTGGCAGCGAGCTTCTTGAGCTGGCCTTTGGGCAAGGTCATGGTCAGGTCCTGGGCCAGGCCGGCCTTGACCTGGCTGCTGGTGCCCTTCCAGACCTGGGCCTGGGCCAGTTCGGTGCCCTTCTGGTAGAACGTCTGGGTTTCGAAGAAGCGGAAGCCGTAGGTCAACAGTTTCTGAGTCTCGGCGGCACGGGCCACTTCGCTGTTGGTGCCGAAGACCACGGCAATCAGGCGCATGCCGTCACGCACGGCCGAGGACACCATGCAATAACCAGCCTCTTCGGTATGACCGGTCTTCAGGCCGTCGACGGTCTTGTCGCGCCACAGCAGCAGGTTGCGGTTGGGTTGCTTGATGCCGTTCCAGAAAAATTCCTTCTGGGAGTAGATGGCATAGTGCGCCGGGTCTTCATGGATGATCGCCCGGGCCAGCAGCGCCATGTCGTGCGCCGACGAGTAGTGCTCGGGGTTCGGCAGGCCGGTGGGGTTCATGAAGTGGCTGTTGGTCATGCCCAGGTCGGCCACGGTCTTGTTCATCATGTCGGCGAACGCGTCTTCGCTGCCGGCGATATGCTCGGCCAACGCGACGCTGGCGTCGTTGCCGGACTGGATGATGATGCCATGCAGCAGGTCGCTGACGGTCACTTGCGAACCGACCTTGATGAACATCCGCGAACCGCCGGTGCGCCAGGCGTTTTCGCTGACGGTCACCGGATCGTTTTCACCGATCTGGCCGCGACGGATCTCCAGGGTCGCGATGTAGGCGGTCATCAGTTTGGTCAGGCTGGCCGGTGGCAGGCGCTGGTCACCGTTGTTCTCCACCAGCACTTCGCCGCTGCTGGCATCCATGAGCACAAAGGACTTGGCGGCCAGTTGAGGGGGCGCCGGCATCATTTCGACCGCGAACGCGGCAGGTGACAGCAGCAGCGGGACTAGCAGGCAAAGGCGTTTGGCAAAGGTGGTGATGTTCATCCGTCTCTCGAAATCGCTAATGGAAACTGCCCAAGGGCAATACTTGACAGGCAGCCTTCCTGGCTATGCCGATCAATCAAAAACAAGGCCTGCTCCGTATCCCGTGGCGAGGGAGCCTGCTCCCGCTGGAGTGCGAAGCGCTCCCTGAAAAGGAAGGGCCGCTCCGCAGCCCAGCGGGAGCAAGTTCCCTCGCCACAGGGGTTGTGCAGGACTTGACTGATCGGCAGTGACCTCTTGGCTGCCGCGTATTGTAGTTGCTCACTCACATCCCCTGCCGGGCTTTTTGTTATGCGTGGAGCCAACAACCTGACCCGCTCGAACCACAAGCGGGCCTTCAATCAAATCACTCGGCGGTGACCAGGCTCGGCGAACCGAGATTGGCCAGGCGCACGCTGTTCTGCACCTGCTGGACCTCACCCGGAGAACCGATCGGCCCCAGGCGTACCCGGTGCAGGGTCTGCTGGTTGCGCACGATCGAGCTGATGAACACCGGGGCGCTCACCATCGAGCTCAGCTTGGACCGTAGCAGCTCGGCAGCGTCCGGGTTGGCGAACGCGCCCACTTGCAGATACTGGCCAGACGCTGGTGCAGAAGCGTTTTTTTTTGCATCGATCTGCACCGGCAGCACGGCGGCGGCATGTTGCTGCGGCGGCGGTGTCCATTGCTCGACCGTCCCGGCAGACGCCGTCACGGTTGGCGCGGCATTTTGCGCCACTTTTGGCTCGTTGAGCATCAAAGGCGCCGGACGGCCACGCTGGGCCCACCATTCCTGCGGGTCGATGCCTTCGACCTTGACCCGCGCGGTGCCGATTTCAGCGTAACCGAGTTTTTTCGCCGCCGCATACGACAGGTCGATGATGCGGTCGGAATAGAACGGCCCCCGGTCATTGACCCGCAGGATCACGCTCTTGTTGTTGTCCAGGTTGGTCACCCGCACGTAGCTGGGCAACGGCAGCGTCTTGTGGGCCGCGCTCATGCCGTACAGATCGTAGACCTCGCCATTGGCGGTGTTCTGGCCGTGGAACTTGGTGCCGTACCAGGACGCGGTGCCCGAAGCGACGTAACGCTTGGAGTCGGCCATCGGGAAATAGGTCTTGCCCAGCACCGTGTACGGGTTGGCCTTGTAGGGCCCGGTGTGCAGGGTCGGCGTCGCGTCAGGAATGCGCGAGACGTCCACGTCCCACCACGGCGCGCCGTCCTTGTGGGCCCGGTTGATGTCCAGGCCCGGCATGGCGCGCACGGCGCTGGTGTTCTTCTGGGCCGGCGCGCGGTTGGTCGAACAACTGACGACCAGCAGCGACAGCGCGGCCAATGCCACGAGCTTGAGGGGCCTGGCTTTCAGGGGTTGATAGGTAGGCAATGCCCGCATTATTTGACGCCCCGTGCTTTGACCAGCTCTTCAGACAGTTGATATACGGCCATGGCGTACATCACGCTGCGGTTATAACGCGTAATCGCGTAGAAATTCTTCAGGCCCATCCAGTATTCGGGGCCCTGCTCGCCTTCCAGGCGCATCGCGGTGACCGGCATGTCGTCACGCAGCGCATCATGACTCGACCAGCCCAACGCCCGCAACTCCCCGACGGTTTTCGTCGGCTCGATGCCCTCGGTCAGGCCTTCGTCCACCTGGTCGCCACGCACGTCGGCACGGCTGACCACCGGCTGGCCGGCCTCCCAGCCGTGACGCTTGAAATAGCTGGCGACACTGCCGATGGCGTCGGTCGGGTTGTTCCAGATATTGATGTGGCCGTCGCCGTCGAAATCCACCGCGTAGGCGCGGAAGCTGCTGGGCATGAACTGCGGCAGGCCCATGGCGCCGGCGTAGGAGCCCTTGAGGGTCAGCGGGTCGACCTGCTCTTCCCGGGCCAATAGCAGGAACTCACGCAGTTCCTTGCGAAAGAACTCGGCGCGCGGCGGATAATCGAACCCCAGCGTCGACAGCGCATCGATCACCCGGAAATTACCGGTGTTGCGGCCAAAGAAGGTCTCGACGCCGATGATCGACACGATGACCTGGGCCGGCACGCCATATTCCTGCTCGGCGCGGGTCAGGGCCGCTTCGTGCTGTCGCCAGAAATCCACGCCCCGGGCGATACGCGCCTCGGTAATGAACATCGGCCGGTATTCATTCCACTGCTTGACGCGCTCGGCGGGCCGGGAGATTGCGTCCAGGATCGACTGCTTGCGCTCGGCCTCGCGGAACACCCCCATCAGCTGTTCACCGGCAAAACCGTAGTCGCGGGTCATCTCACCGACGAACTCGGCCACCTGCGGTGAGCCCTCGTATTCGCCGGCCCAGGCGTGCGATGCACCGCCCAACAACCCCACCAGGCCGATCCACGGCGCATGTCGCGTCGACCAGCCACGCATTGCTTGCATTGAACTCTTCACCTTATTCAAACCTGCGCGATCCACTTGCGATGGGTATGGATCGACATCAAAACCCCAAACGCTGACAGTAGTGTCACCAGCGAAGTTCCTCCATAGCTGATGAAGGGCAACGGCACGCCCACCACCGGCAACAGGCCACTGACCATACCGATGTTGACGAAAACATAAACAAAAAACGTCATGGTCAGGCTGCCGGCGAGCAATTTACCGAACAGCGTCTGGGCCTGCGCGGTAATCACCAGTCCCCGGCCGATCAACAGCAGGTAGATCAACAGCAACACGCAAATGCCTACCAGGCCGAACTCCTCGCCCATCACCGCGATGATGAAGTCGGTGTGGCTTTCCGGCAAAAAGTCCAGGTGCGACTGGGTGCCCATCAGCCAGCCCTTGCCGAACACCCCGCCAGAACCGATGGCGGCCTTGGACTGGATGATGTTCCAGCCGGTGCCCAGCGGATCGCTTTCCGGGTCGAGGAACGTCAGGACGCGCTGCTTCTGGTAGTCGTGCATCACGAAGTACCACATCGCCACCGATACCGGCACGGCGGCGGCGATCACGCTGAGGATCCAGCGCCAGCGCAGCCCGCCCATGAACAGCACGAAGGCGCCACCGGCCAGGATCAGCAGCGAAGTGCCGAGGTCTGGCTGACGGACGATCAGGATGAACGGGATGCCGATCAGCAACAGGCTGATGCACACGTGCTTGAGCTGCGGCGGCAAGGTGCGCTTGGACAGGTACCAGGCGATGGTCGCCGGCATGATGATCTTCAGGAATTCCGAAGGCTGGAAGCGAATCACCCCGGGGATGTTGATCCAGCGCGTGGCACCCATGGCGTTATGGCCCATGACGTCCACCACCACCAACAGGCCCACGCCGATCACATAGGCCAGCGGCACCCAGCGCGCCATGAACCGCGGTTCGAGCTGGGCGATGACGATCATCGACACCAGGCCGATGCCGAACGAACTGGCCTGCTTGGCCAGCAGGTCCCAGCTCTTGCCGCTGGCCGAATACAACACGAACAGGCTGCCGGCGGCCAGGATCAACAGCAGGATCAGCAGCGGGCCGTCGATGTGCATGCGCTGCAACAGGGTCGCCCGACGACGCATCACATCTTCGCTGGAGAGGATGCGGTCGAAATTATTCTTCACGGGCTGTGGCCTCCGCGGTGGTAGGGCTTGCGTACTCAGGCTTGAGCTGGCCGTGCTCATCCAGCAACCAGGCGTCCATGACCTGGCGGACCACCGGCGCGGCGACACCGGACCCCGATTCGCCGTTCTCGACCATCACGGCGACAACGATCTTCGGGTTGTCGGCCGGGGCAAATCCTACGAACAAAGCGTGGTCGCGGTGGCGTTCCTGGACTTTGGAGCGGTCGTATTTCTCGCCCTGCTTGATGGCGACGACCTGGGCGGTACCGCTCTTGCCGGCGATGCGGTAAGGCGAACCGATGGCGGCCTTGCGCGCCGTACCCCGTGCACCGTGCATCACCTGCTGCATGCCGTTGTTGACCTTCTGCCAGTCCGACGGGTTGTGCAGGATGATGTCCGGCATCGGGTGCGGGTCCACCGGCTTCTGGCCTTCGATGGTCTTGGCCAGGTGCGGGCGATACCACTTGCCCTTGCTCGCCACCAGGGCGGTGGCCTGGGCCAGTTGCAGCGGCGTTGCCTGCATGTAGCCCTGGCCGATCCCCAGGATCAGCGTTTCGCCGGGGAACCACGCCTGGCGTCGGGTCGCCCGTTTCCATTCCCGGGACGGCATCAGGCCGGGGGACTCTTCGAACATGTCCAGGGAGACTTTCTGACCGATGCCGAACTTGTTCATGTAGGACGACAACCGGTCGATCCCCAGCTTGTGCGCCAGGTCATAGAAGTAGGTGTCGTTGGAACGCATGATCGCCGTTTCCAGGTCCACATAGCCGTCGCCGGTACGGTTCCAGTTGCGGTACTTGTGGTCATAGTTGGGCAGCATGTAATAGCCAGGGTCGTAGACCCGGCTCGACGCGGTCACCACGCCAGCGTCCAACCCGGCGATCGCCACCGCCGGCTTGATGGTCGAGCCCGGTGGATAAAGGCCGCGCAGCACCCGGTTGAACAACGGCCGGTCGATGGAATCGCGCAACTCGGCGTAGGCCTTGAAGCTGATGCCGGTGACGAACAGGTTCGGGTCGAAGCTCGGCTGGCTGACCATCGCCAGCACCTCGCCGGTGGCCGGGTCCAGCGCCACCACCGCGCCACGACGCCCGCCCAAGGCAGCTTCGGCAGCCTCTTGCAGCTTGATGTCCAGGCTCAGGACGATGTCCTTGCCGGGGATCGGGTCGGTACGCTTGAGTACCCGCAACACCCGGCCACGGGCGTTGGTCTCGACTTCTTCGTAACCCACCTGACCGTGCAGTTCGGGCTCGTAGAAGCGCTCGATGCCGGTCTTGCCGATGTGGTGGGTGCCGCTGTAATTGACCGGGTCGAGGGTCTTGAGCTCTTTCTCGTTGATCCGTCCCATGTAGCCGACCGAATGAGCAAAGTGCGGCCCTTGGGGATAATGCCGCACCAACTGCGCCACCACCTCGACGCCGGGCAGGCGGAACTGGTTCACGGCGATCAGGGCGATCTGCTCTTCGGTCAGCTCGAACAGGATCGGCACCGGCTCGAACGGCCGTCGTCCCTGGCGCATGCGCTTCTCGAAGATCGCCCGGTCATCGGGTGTCAGTTGCAGCACTTCGACGATCACGTCGAGCACCTTCTGCCAGTCGCCGGAGCGCTCGCGGGTCATGCTCAGGCTGAAGCTGGGCCGGTTGTCGGCCACCACCACGCCATTGCGGTCGAAAATCAGCCCGCGGGTCGGCGGAATCGGCTGCACATGCACCCGGTTGTTTTCCGACAGGGTCGAGTGGTACTCGTACTGGATCACCTGCAGGAAATACAACCGTGCGATCAGCACGCCGATCAGCGTAACCACCGTTATGGCGCCGAACACGACGCGGCTACGCACCAGGCGGGCGTCTTTTTCGTGGTCCTTGATGCGGATCGGCTGAGGCATGAGGGCAGGATTACTTGTGGTAAGGGTGCCCGGACAGGACTGTCCAGGCACGGTACAGCTGTTCGCCGATCAGGATCCGCACCAGCGGGTGCGGCAGTGTCAATGGCGACAACGACCAGCGTTGGTCGGCCCGGGCACAGACTTCCGGCGCCAACCCTTCCGGGCCACCGACCATGAAATTGACCGTGCGCGAATCCAGCCGCCAGCGATCGAGTTCCACCGCCAGCTGCTCGGTGCTCCAGGGCTTGCCATGGACTTCCAGGGTGACGATGCGCTCGTTCGGCCCGACCTTGGCCAGCATGGCTTCGCCTTCCTGGCGGATGAAGCGCGCCACGTCGGCGTTCTTGCCACGGGTATTGAGCGGAATTTCCACCAGTTCCAGGGCCAGCTCGGACGGAAGACGCTTGGCATATTCATGCCAGCCTTCTTCCACCCATTTGGGCATGCGAGAACCGACGGCGATCAGGCGCAGTCGCACAGCGGTCCCTTATTGCTGGTCTTTGTTGAGCTTGGTGAAGTGCTCATGGGTGTTTTCCGGGCTGTGGTGACGGGCATCGGCCGCACGGCTCTGCTCGGCGCCGGCCCACAGGCGCTCCAGGTCATAGAACTGGCGGGCCGAGGCGGTCATCATGTGCACGATGGCGATGTCCAGATCCAGCAGCACCCAGTCGCTGTCGCCCTTGCCTTCTTCGCCCAGCGGCTTGAGGCCTTTCTTCTTCACTTCTTCGCGGACCTTTTCCAGCATCGCGTTGATCTGGCGATTGGAGGTACCGGTGGCGATGATCATGTAGTCGGTGATGCTTTGCTTCTCGCGAACATCCAGAACCTGGATGTCCTGGGCCTTCACGTCTTCCAGGGCATCGACGATCACTTTGACCATCGGGTTCTCGATTACTGCGTCTTTGTTCGTCATATAAAACTCGTTTTGCTCATGTGTTCGGGCGCTTGGTTACACGTTGATTCGTGTCGGCAAAGCACGCCTTGTTCAGTTCGACGCACGGTACAGTCCGTGCGCATCGATGTAGGCCAGGACCGCGTCGGGCACCAGGAAACGTACCGACTTACCGCTGGCCAGCAGTTGACGGATCTGGGTGGCGGATACCGCGAGCGGCGTCTGCCAGACGAATGCAATCTGTCCGCTCGGCCCCTTGAGGGCCAGCGGGTCGCTCACCGAGCGGGCCGCCAGCAGGTTGCGCAAGGCATCCGGCGGCTCGCTGTCGGCATCCGGGCGTTGCAGCACCAGGATGTGGCAATGCTGGAGCAACTCTTCCCAGCGATGCCAAGTGGGCAGGCCGCAAAACGCGTCCCAGCCCAGAAGCAGGAAAACCTGGGCATCTGCGGCGAGTTCCGCACGCATCAGCTCCAGGGTATCGATGGAGTAGGACGGTTTGTCCCGCTGCAATTCGCGGGCGTCCACCACCAGCGGCGCGACACCGGCCACCGCCCGCTCGACCATTGCCAGACGCTGCCGCGCCGACACCTGCGGCGCATTGCGATGCGGCGGCCTGGCGCTGGGCACCAGGCGCAGCTCATCGAGGCCCAGGGCGTCGGCGACTTCCAGCGCACCGCGCAAATGGCCAATGTGCACCGGGTCGAACGTGCCGCCCAGGATACCGATGCGCTTTGGCGCGGTGGTCGCCGTCACAGCGGTCTTAGTCACAGGGGCCCGTGGGTCGAGATCGCCCAAGTCAGGCCGGCTCCTGTCCGCGCAACTGGCCGTCGCCGACCACGATGTATTTCTCGCAGGTCAGGCCTTCGAGACCCACCGGGCCGCGAGCGTGCAGCTTATCAGTAGAAATGCCGATCTCGGCACCCAATCCGTATTCGAAACCGTCGGCGAAGCAGGTCGGGGTGTTGATCATCACCGAGGCCGAGTCTACTTCGGCAACGAAGCGCCGGGTTTCGCCCTGGTGCTCGCTGACAATCGAATCGGTGTGGTGCGAACCATGACGGTTGATGTGTTCGATGGCTTCATCCAGCCCATCGACCACGCGGATCGACAGGATCGGCGCCAGGTATTCGGTGTCCCAGTCTTCTTCGGTGGCCGCATTCGCCTCGATGATCGACCGGGTGCGCTCGCAACCGCGCAGCTCGACGCCTTTTTCGCGGAACTGGGCGGCCATCGACGGCAAAAATTGCTGCGCAACGGCCTGGTCCACCAGCAGGGTCTCCATCGCGCCGCAGATGCCATAGCGATAGGTCTTGGCGTTGAAGGCGATGCGCTGGGCTTTCGGCAGGTCGGCGTGGGCACTGACGTAGACGTGGCAGATGCCGTCCAGGTGTTTGATCACCGGCACGCGGGCGTCACGGCTGATCCGCTCGATCAGGCCCTTGCCACCGCGGGGCACGATGACGTCGACGAACTCGGGCATGCTGATCAGTGCACCGACGGCGGCGCGGTCGGTGGTCTCCACCACTTGCACCACGGCGGCCGGCAGATCGGCCTCGGCCAGACCGCGCTGGATGCAGGCGGCAATGGCGCGGTTGGAATGAATTGCCTCGGAACCGCCGCGCAGGATGGTCGCGTTACCCGACTTCAGGCACAGGCTCGCGGCGTCGATGGTCACGTTCGGCCGCGACTCGTAGATGATCCCGACCACGCCCAGGGGCACGCGCATCTTGCCGACCTGGATGCCCGACGGCCGGTAGCTCATGTCGCGGATCGCCCCGACCGGGTCCGGCAGTGCCGCGACCTGACGCAGACCGACGATCATGCCGTCGATGCGGGCCGGAGTCAGCGCCAGACGCTCGAGCATGGCCGGCTCCAGGCCATTGGCCCGGCCGGCGGCCAGGTCCAGTTCGTTGGCGGCGGACAACTCGGCGCGAGCGGCGTCCAGCGCATTGGCGGCGGCTTGCAGGGCGCGGTTTTTCTGCGCGGTGCTGGCACGGCCGATGATGCGCGACGCCTCGCGGGCAGCGCGACCCAGGCGGGTCATGTAGTCAAGAACGGACTCAGTCATGGTCTGTGTGGTCTTGGCGGTGAGGAAAGCGGCAGATTATAGCTGTCGTAACCCTCGACTAACAGCAGCAGCGACAGTCTGGCTGTACGCGGGTGACCGATGGGGCATGAAAATGGCGTAAAGCGAGCGATTGGAGCAAAGCCGATCCCTGTGGCGAGGGAGCTTGCTCCCGCTGGGGCGCGAAGCGGCCCGTTTTTTTTTGGCTGCTACGCAGCCCAGCGGGAGCAAGCTCCCTCGCCACAGTAAAGCTCATCCTTCACAACAAGCTCTCCGGCCTTAAAGACGCGCAACCTTTTAAGAAGCCCACCAGTCATAACGGCAAGCGTTCAGCCGTGATTAAGTTTTTCATTGCTATGATCGCGCTTCCCTTGGCCTCACTCCGTTTATCGACATGACCGATCTGCCTCGACCGCCAAACGCCCTGCCCCATTCGTTCTTTGATCGCGACGCCCAAGTGCTCGCCCGGGACCTGTTGGGCAAAGTCATCCGCCATAAGGTCGGCGACCTGTGGCTCAGCGCCCGGATCATCGAGACCGAGGCGTATTACTTCGCCGAAAAAGGCAGTCACGCCTCCCTGGGCTATACGGAAAAACGTAAGGCTTTGTTTCTGGATGGCGGACACATCTATATGTACTACGCCCGGGGCGGCGATTCGCTGAACTTCAGTGCCCAGGGCCCTGGCAATGCGGTGTTGATCAAATCGGCGTATCCGTGGGTCGACACGGTTTCCGGCCCGGCGAGCCTGGCGCAGATGCTGCTGAACAACCCCGACGCCCAGGGACGCCCGCGCACACCGCAAAAGCTCTGCGCCGGCCAGACTCTGCTGTGCAAGGCCCTGGGACTGAAAGTGCCGGAGTGGGACGCCAAACGCTTCGACCCCGAGCGCCTGCTGGTGGAAGATGTCGACGTGCCGACGGTCAATGTGATCCAGACCACCCGCCTGGGCATCCCATTGGGGCGGGACGAACACTTGCCCTACCGCTTCGTCGACGCCGCCTACGCCCCGTGGTGCACCCGCAACCCACTTCGACGGGGACAGGTCGAAGGCCGTGATTATTTTTTGCTGTCCTGATAACACCGCCGCCCCTTGTGGGAGCGGGCTTGCTCGCGAATGCGTCGGATCAGCAGAATTGATAGTGGCTGACACACCACTATCGTCGGAGCGCCGCCCAGAGCAGGCTCACTCCCACAATGGATCTTGGATGACCATGGATTTTCATTCACCTGCGAACCCTGTGGGAGCGAGCCTGCTCGCGATGGCGTCGGAACAGTAGAATCAGATGATAACTGGCACACCGCCATCGTCGGATCGCTCCCACCTGGCGCCTGGCGTAGCCGATGAATATTCAATGGAGTTGTCTTTATGGGCCCATGGCTCGATAGCATCACCGGTTGGTTGACCGTCAATCCGCAATGGCTGGCGGTGGCGGTGTTCATTGTCGCGTGCGTGGAGTGCCTGGCTATTGCCGGGTTGATCGTGCCGGGCACTGTGCTGTTGTTTGCCATAGCGGTGCTGGCCGGCAGCGGCGCGTTGTCACTGGGCGAGACACTGCTGCTGGGCCTGCTCGGGGGCTTGCTCGGGGACGGGGTGTCGTACTTTCTGGGGCGGCATTTCCACCAGAACATCCGGCGCCTGCCGGGGCTGCGGCATCATCCGGAATGGATGAGCGCGGCGGAAAACTATTTCCAGCGCTACGGCATCGCCAGCCTGCTGGTGGGGCGTTTTATCGGCCCACTGCGGCCGATGTTGCCGATGGTCGCCGGGATGTGCGACATGCCGTTCCCGCGCTTTGCCGCTGTCAGCGTGCTGGCCGCGTCCGGCTGGACCGTGGCGTACCTGCTGCCGGGCTGGGCCACCGGAGCAGCGTTCCGCCTGCCGCTACCCGAGGGTTTCTGGCCCCAGGCCGGTATCGTCATCGGCAGCATCGCGGTGATGATCGGGCTGAGCGTCAACAGCAGCATGCGCCGGCACCGGCACGCCGCGGCGTACATTGCCGGGCTGGGCCTGGTGATCCTGATCGGCCTGTTCCTCGGGTTTGGCTACCTGAGCGCCTTCGACCAGGGCCTGATGACCCTGGTCCAAGAACATCGCACCCCGGCGCTGGACGAAATCGCCGTGACCTTCACCCTGATCGGCGAATTCCGCAACATGCTGATCTTCAGCAGCCTGCTCACCGTTCTGCTGTTGCTGGCCCGCCAGTGGCGGCAGGCGATCTTCGCCGGGGGCACGATGTTGCTTACCTCCCTGGCTAACACCGGCAGCAAACACTTCTTCGCCCGCGTACGCCCGGAGATCCTCACCGACCCGCTGACCAGCTACAGCATGCCCAGCGGCCATGCTTCAGGCGCATTCGCGCTGTTCCTGAGCCTGGCCATCCTGGCCGGACGCGGACAACCGCCCCGCCTGCGCCTGACCTGGCTGTTGCTGGGTTGCCTGCCGGCCTTGGCGATTGCCCTGTCGCGGGTGTACCTGGGGGCGCATTGGCCGAGCGATGTAGTCGCCGGTGCCATGCTCGCCGCCTGCGTCTGCGCCGCCATGCTGTGGCTGAGCCAGCGCCCGGCCCCACTGCCGGCCATGCCGCCGAAAATCTGGTGGCTGATCCTGCCGGCGCTGGTAGCAGCGTTCAGTTTCTTTGCGTTGCGGCATTTGCCGCATGGGATGTTGAGGTATGCCTATTGAACACGGATTCATAAACACTGAAGCCCCCCTGTGGGAGCGAGCTTGCTCGCGATAACGCCTGCACAGTCAACATCACCGTCAACTGACACACCGCCATCGCGAGCAGGCTCGCTCCCACAGGGTCCAGCGGTTGCCCAGCGGTTTCAGGCAAACAACTCGCCCTGCAACTCATCGAGCAACGCCTGGATCGCATCCAGCCGCTGCTGCGGATCATCCAGTTGCAGCAGGTCGATCTTGTCCAGTTCATTGAACGGCAGCAGGTAAGCCAACTGATTGGCCAGCGACTGCTGCCCAGTCGCCTCGGTGCCCATGTTCAAGGCTTCGACCATCGGATGTTCGGCCAGGGCCTTGAGCAGCGCCACCAGATCAGCGTCCTCATCCTGTAGCGGCTGCTCCGGCTCTTCTTCCAGCCATTGCACTTCGGCGACGGTCAGTTGGTCGGCCTGGACGCTGCTGCTGTGCACGAGAAACCGCCGCCCGCCCTGCACCCGTATGCCCAGGAGGCCGTTGTCCTGCTGGGAAAAGTCAGTGATCAGTGCCTCGCAACCGACCCGCGCATAGCCGTCCGGCGCGATGCCGACTTCCTCGCCATCGAGAATGCAGACCACACCGAAGCCTTCGCCCTTTTTCATGCAGCGCCCGATCATGTCGAGGTAACGCGCCTCGAAAATCTGCAGATCCAGGATGCAACCGGGGAACAACACGGTGTTCAACGGGAAAAGCGGCAAACTCATAACCAGTTCCTTAAACGGTCATCGACACCACCAACGGCAGCAACACCGCCGTGGCCACGCCCATCAGACTCATCGCCAGCGCCGCAAACGCACCGGACTCTTCACTTTCCTGCAACGCCACGGACGTTCCCACGGCGTGGGCCGTGAGTCCCAGCGCCATGCCCCGAGCTTCGGGACTGTGGACCCCCAACCGATTCAGAATACCCGGCCCGAAAATCGCCCCAAGCACACCCGTGATCAACACGAACACCGCGGCCATGGCCGCCACGCCGCCAATCTGTTCGGCCACCAGCATGGCGATCGGCGAGGTCACGGACTTCGGCGCCATGGTCATCAGAATCATGTGGTCGGCGCCAAACGCCCAGCCCAGGACCACCGCCGAGCCCGTGGCAAACACCCCGCCTATCACCAGCGTAGTAAAAATCGGCCAGAACAATTGCCGGATCCGCCGCAGGTTCAGGTACAACGGCACCGCCAGGGCGACCGTGGCCGGGCCCAGGAGAATACTGAGGATCTCGGTGCTCTTGCGGTATTCCGCGTAGCTGATGCCGCAACTGACCAGCACGCCGATCAACAGCACCATCGACATCAGCACCGGTTGCAGGAACACCCAGCGGGTCTTTTCGAACGCCGCCAGCACCACCTGATAAGCGCCCAGGGTAATCCCGATGCCGAACAGCGGATGATGGATCACCGAGGCCCAGGCGCCCTGCCAGTCAAACATCATGGCGCGTCCTCCGCTGCCGGGGCATGGCGCCGAGCCAGGCGCTGCATCAGCACGCCGGTGAAGGCCATGGACAGCACCAGCGACAGCACCAGCGCGCCGACGATGGCCCAGAAGTCAGCGGCAATCGCCCGCGCATAGACCATCACCCCAACCGCCGGCGGCACCAGCAGCAACGGCAAGTAACGCAGCAGGCTGCCGGCGGCCAGGCTCAGCGGCTCGGCGACCTCGCCGCGAATGATCAGGTAACCCAGCAACAACAGCAGGCCGACGATGGGCCCGGGCAACACCGGCAGGAACAAATGATTGATCGCAGTGCCCAGCAATTGGAACAACACCAGCCAGGTCAGGCCCCGTAGCAACATCCGTTCTCCCCCCGCAACAGCTGTTCATTGAATGCGCCCGCATTATAAGCACGCCCGCGCTATGGTTCGGCATTCGTAAAAAGCATGGTCGATGACCTTCGTTGTCCGCCATGTTGATCTACAGTGGTTCTCCGGAGGCCGAGGCCGCCGCTCCCCAAAAAAAATAAAACCGATGAACCAAGGAGAGTCTCAATGCCCTATGTTCCCGTTGCAGAGCTCAAAGATTATGTCGGCAAGGAACTTGGACGTTCCGAATGGCTGACCATCGACCAGGACCGCATCAACCTGTTCGCCGAAGCCACAGGCGACTTTCAGTTCATCCACGTCGATCCGGTCAAGGCCGCGCAGACACCCTTCGGCAGCACCATCGCCCACGGGTTCCTGTCGCTGTCGCTGATGCCCAAGCTGATGGAAGACATCCTGATCCTGCCCGAGGGCGTGAAGATGGTGGTCAACTACGGGCTGGACAGCGTGCGCTTCATCCAGCCGGTGAAGGTCGATTCCAAAGTCCGGCTCAAGGTAGACCTGGTGGACGTCACCGAGAAAAAACCCGGCCAATGGCTGCTCAAGGCCACCGCCACGCTGGAAATCGAAGGCTCGGAAAAACCGGCCTACATCGCCGAGCCGCTGTCGCTCTGCTTCGTGTAAACCTGGGCGGAAGCGAAGCCGCTCAGGCAGTTTCGCACCGCTTCTCTATATCCAGAAGGCTCGGCTGCGGCATACTCGTGGCCTGATTACCTGGATCCCGTTATGCGCTTACTCGTCCCCTTGACCCTGACCCTGTTGCTCACCGCCTGTGGCGACGGCGAATCACCGCTGCCTCCCGACGCGCGCCTGCCCGACGGCGGACGCTATCGCGGTGACCTGGTGGACGGCTTGCTGCAAGGCCAGGGGCGCATCGATTACCCCAATGGCAGCTGGTACGCCGGGCAGTTCGACAAGGGCCAGTGGCACGACACCGGGGAATGGCATGGCAGCAATGGCGAGGTCTATCGCGGCCAGTTCCAGCATGGCCTGTTCCACGGCCAGGGCAGCCTGACCACGCCGACCAGCAGCTACACCGGCGGTTTCAAGCAAGGCCGGCGCGACGGCGAAGGCACGCTCAAGGAAAACGGCGTGACCTACCGTGGTGAATTCAAGGCCGACCGCTACTCGGGGCTCGGACGCCTGGAGCTTGCCGACGGCAGCCAATACCAGGGCCCATTCGTCAACGGCAAGCCCAACGGCGAGGGCCAGCGCTTCGATGCCGCCGGCAACCAGTTTACCGGGCATTTTGTCGATGGACAGCTGCAGGGCAAGGGTACCTTCAACAGTGCCGAAGGCGACGTCTACGTCGGCGGCTTCAAGGACAACCAGCTCAACGGGCGCGGGCGCTACGAAAACGCCGATGGCGATGTCTGGATCGGCCAGTTCAAGGACGGCGCACTCACCGGCAAGGGCGAGCTGACCGGTGCCGATGGCAGCCATTACATCGGCCATTTCAATGAATGGCGCTTCACTGGCCAGGGTCGTCTGAACCTGCCTGACGGCAGTTTCTATGTCGGCAGCTTCGAAAACGACGCCTACAACGGGCGCGGAACCCTGGTGCTGACCGACGGCACCGTGCAGGACGGCACTTGGGCCAACGGCCAACGGGTGCGCGACGCAAATGGCCGGCTGTTGCCGGACGTGCTGGAACTCGGCCTGCTGGCCCAGGGCCGGCTGCTGGACGAAGCCCTCGCCAATATCCCGGCCTCAACGCCTGCCGTGGAACTGTACAGCCTGACCCTGGGCGGCGACGGCAAGCAGAGCGTGTTCCTGCGCGAATCCGACTATGTCGCCAACATGCTCGCCAGCCGCTTCGGCGCATTCGGGCAGATCCGCCTGGTGAACCACCGCGATCACCTCGGCGACCGGCCCATGGCCAGCCGCGAAACCCTGCGCCGTGCCGTCGCCACCCTGGCCGAACGCAGCGGTCCGGAAGACCTGGTGTTCATCTACCTGACCAGCCATGGCACCAGCGAGCACGAACTGGTGCTCGACCAGCCGCGCATGGAACTGGCCGACCTGCCCGCCGATGAACTGGCTGCGGTCCTGGCGCCGCTGAAAAATCGCGACAAGATCGTGGTGATCTCGGCGTGCTACTCCGGTGGTTTCATCCCGGCGCTCAAGGATGAACGCACGCTGATCATGACCGCCTCGCGGGCCGACCGGGTGTCCTTCGGTTGCTCCGAAGAAGCCAACTTCACCTACTTCGGCGACGCCCTGTTTGCCCAGGCGCTGAACCAGACCGACGATTTGGAACAGGCCTTCAAGCGCGCCAAGGCCACCGTGGCCGAGCGGGAGCAGGCGGATAATTTCGAAGCCTCTGAACCGCAGATCTGGGCTCCCCGGACGGTGGTTTCCCACTGGCAGTTGCTGCGCAAGCAGCAGGCACGCAAAGCATTACAAAGCACTGCATTGAACGACGAGGCCATAAAGAGCAACTAAGCTGAACTGTATCAAGGGGGAAACACTATGTACTTGACGCCTCAGCATGTTTTGCTCGCCGGTGCGACCGGACTGACCGGGGAACATCTGCTGGATCGGCTACTTAACGAGCCGACCATCACCCGGGTCCTGGCACCTTCACGCCGACCATTGGCCGAACACCCGCGCCTGGAAAATCCGGTTGGGGAACCGGCTCAGGTTTTGCCGCAACTCAGTGGTCAGGTGGATATCGCCTTCTGCTGCCTGGGAACGACCATCAAGAAGGCCGGCTCCGAACAAGCCTTTCGGGCCGTGGACCTGGAGCTGGTCGTGGCCTTTGCCAAGCGCGCCCGGGAGCTGGGGGCGCGGCACCTGATCGCCATCAGCGCCCTTGGGGCGGACGCGCAGTCGTCGATCTTCTACAACCGGGTCAAGGGCGAGATGGAGGCGGCGCTGAAAAGCCAGGACTGGCCGCAACTGACCCTCTGCCGCCCTTCCCTGCTGCTGGGCGAACGCGTCGAACCGCGCCTGGCCGAGCAATTGGCCGGGCCGCTGTCGAAACTGATCCCGGGCAAATACCACGGCATCGAAGCCTGCCAACTGGCCCGCGCCATGTGGCGCCTGGCGCTGGAGGAGCAGGACGGGGTGCGGGTGGTGGAGTCGGATGAGTTGCGTAAGTTGGGTAAGTGATTCTGTAGTGCCTGACAGGCCGCCACTACCCAACCTCAGCCAAACACAGCCCCTTTGTGGCGAGGGAGCTTGCTCCCGCCGGGACGGTCCGACGCCTCGGGCGAAGCGGCCCCAGGATCTTTTGTTGAGCCCGGAACGCGACTGCTGCGCAGTCGAGCGGGAGCAAGCTCCCTCGCCACAGGATGCTCATTACACCCCAAGTCCAAAGCAATCGCGCAGGCTCAGTTACATCCCACCCGTCGCCTGAAACCCCACCCCCGTCGCCGTAAACAACGACAACGGCAACAACAAGGTGTCGAGCAATGCACTGCCCGGCAGATCAACCCCAGGATAGCTCGGGGCCTCGGCGCCGAAGCGGTCCTTGGCGCAGCAGCCGCCATTGAGGGCGTAGAGGTCAAGGCGCGTCCCGGCGTACACCACCGGCGCGCCAGGCTTGGCGGCGTCGAGGGTGCGGGCGGTGGCGCAGCCGGTCAGTTGCAGCGCCAGCAGTACCAACAGCAGCTTATTCATCGCTGCTCAAATGATGCTCGCCCCAGCGCGGCAGCATGTCCTGGGGGATGTTCAGCAGATTGAGAATCCGCGCCACCACAAAATCGATCAGGTCATCGATGGTCTGCGGCTGGTGATAAAACCCCGGCGAGGCCGGCAGGATGGTCACGCCCATGTTCGACAGCTTGAGCATGTGCTCCAGATGAATGCTCGAATACGGCGCTTCCCGTGGCACCAGGATCAACTGCCGGCGCTCCTTGAGCGTGACGTCCGCCGCCCGTTCGATCAGGTTGTTGCAGGCCCCGGTGGCAATCGCCGACAGCGTGCCGGTGGAACACGGCACCACCACCATCGCCGCCGGCGCGCCGGAGCCCGAGGCCACGGGCGACATCCAGTCTTCCTTGCCGTACACCCGGATCTGCCCTGCTGCCGCTCCCGTGTACTCGGTGAGGAACGCCTGCATCATCTGAGTCTTGGGCGGCAGGGTGACGTCGGTTTCCGTCGCCATCACCAGTTGCGCTGCCTTGGAAATCAGGAAGTGCACCTCGCGGTCTTCCCGCACCAGGCAATCGAGCAGGCGCAAGCCGTACTGGGCGCCGGACGCCCCGGTCATCGCCAGGGTGATGCGTTCGGGGCCATTGCTCTCCAAACGAGTGTTCATTTCAGCGCCTCGGCCAACTTGCCGTGCAGGCCGCCGAAGCCGCCGTTGCTCATAATCACCACATGGGTGCCGGGCTGGGCCTGGCTCTTCACGCGCTCGATGATGCCTTCCAACGAATCGCTGACAATCGCTGGCACACTGCACAGCGCGGCAGTCGCGCCCAGGTCCCAGCCGAGGTTGGCCGGTGCGTACCAGATCACTTGATCGGCATCCACCACGCTTTCCGGCAGACCGTCACGGTGGGCACCCAGCTTCATTGAATTGGAACGCGGCTCGATGATGGCAATCAGCGGCGCGTCGCCGATGCGCTTGCGCAAACCGTCGAGGGTGGTGGCGATGGCGGTCGGGTGGTGGGCGAAGTCGTCATAGATGGTGATGCCGCGCACTTCGGCGACTTTTTCCATGCGACGCTTGACGCTCTTGAACGCGCTCAACGCGGCGATGCCCATGGACGGCACGACGCCGACATGTCGGGCCGCCGCCAGGGTTGCCAGGGCGTTGGCGACGTTATGCTGGCCGGTCAGTTCCCATTCGACTACGCCTTGGGACACGCCCTCGAACATCACCTCGAACTGCGAACCGTCGTCCTTGAGCAGTTTCACCTGCCATTGCCCACCGGCGCCGGTGGTCTGCACCGGGGTCCAGCAGCCCATCTCGATCACCCGCTGCAAGGCCGGTTCGGTGGTCGGATGGATCACCAGGCCTTCGCTTGGGATCGTGCGGACAAGGTGGTGGAATTGCCGCTCGATGGCCGGTAGATCCGGAAAGATGTCGGCGTGATCATATTCAAGGTTGTTGAGGATCGCCGTGCGTGGGCGGTAATGGACGAATTTCGAGCGTTTGTCGAAAAACGCGCTGTCGTATTCGTCGGCCTCGATCACGAAAAACGGCGTGCCACCCAGGCGCGCCGACACCGAGAAGTTCTGCGGCACACCGCCGATCAAGAAGCCCGGGCTCATGTCGGCGTGTTCCAGCACCCAGGCGAGCATGCTGCTGGTGGTCGTCTTGCCGTGGGTACCGGCCACGGCCAGGACCCAACGGCCCTGCAACACATGATCGGCCAGCCACTGCGGCCCGGACACATAGGGCAGGCCCTTGTTCAGTACGTACTCCACCGCCGGGTTGCCGCGGGACATGGCATTACCGATGACCACCAGGTCCGGCGCCGGATCCAACTGCGCCGGGTCATAGCCCTGGGTCAGCTCGATGCCTTGGGCCTCCAGCTGCGTGCTCATCGGCGGGTAGACGTTGGCGTCGGACCCGGTCACATGATGGCCCAGCTCCTTGGCCAGAACCGCCATCGAACCCATGAAAGTGCCGCAAATACCGAGAATATGGATGTGCATAGTCGACCTCGTAAAACATGGCCGCAGGTTAGCGTAGGGAGGGGGAAATCGCACCCTTTGTATTCGGAGTTGCCTGCTGTTCACAGGCAATGGATACCACCGATCC
>NZ_JBKGGU010000040.1:0-21185 GCF_052042015.1 Pseudomonas sp. SMV71
GTACCCCAAGCGTTCTTTGCTTACTTTCTTTGGCGTCTGAAAGAAAGTAAGTCGCCGTCAGGGCGAAACCGCCAGCCGCCATGACCGCAGCAATGGATATGTACTCGGTCAACAAAACCGCGACCAACAATCAGACCGCCATCGCGAGCCCGCTCGCGATAACGCAGGATCAGTCGACATTGAAGCCAACTGAACCGACGCCATCGCGAGCAGGCTCGCTCCCACAGGGTTTATGCCGTGATCAAATGATCAGCAGCAACCACTCAATCAAACATTCGGGCAAGGAACCGGTGCCCAGTCGCCCAAGTCCGGGTTTTTGCACATGCTGTTGACCTGGCTGGTGCCGGCACTGGCGACCTGCTTGCTTTCATTCTGCTTGACCTTGGCGGTCTGCAGGGTTTTCTCGGTGGTGACCGCTTCTTTGGGCACAGTTGGCAATACCGGTTTTTTCGCCGGTTTCACCGCTTTCTTGTTCTTGGTAGCCGGCGCCACGACAGGCGTGGTGTCCGCGGTGGCCACGGTCACCACGTCGTTACGCTGCACGCCCACTTGTTGCAGGTCTTTTTCGTAAGCCTGGGTGTAGTTGTTCAGGTCTTCGGACGCTTTGCCGTTGACCGCAACGATCAGGTCGTTGGACTCTTTCAGGCCGGCGACGATTTCGGCCAGGCGCTTGCGGCCTTCGGTGTCGTTGACAGTCTTGGCCTTGCGGTCGGCGACCAGTTTGGTGAACGCGCTCTGATAGCACTGCTGGGAAGCCTTGGCGTAGGCGGTGCTGCGGTCGATGTCGCCCACGCGCTTGTTGACGTCGGCGGCGTAGGAGGCGATGCGCTGGTTGTCATCGGCGATCTGCTTCTGGCGCTCGTTGTAGTACCCCACTGCACCACCGGCCAGGGCGCCGCCCGCGGCACCGATGGCGGCGTTGCGGCCACGGTCTTCCTTGTCGGCGGTCAAGGCACCCAGCAGCGCACCACCGACAGCACCGACGGCGGCACCGGTGACGACCGACTGGGTCATGTTGCCCTCGGTGGCACGCAGGTGCTGCACCGGCTCGTAGCAGTTAGGGTAGTACTCGACCTTGGTGCTGGACGCGACCTTGGACGTCGGCGATGTGGCGCAGCCAGTCAGGACGGTGCTGAAGCCGACAGCGACCAGCAGCAAGTTACGCTTGGAAACCGAAGCAAAAGGTTTACGGGAGAAAAGCATAGTTGTGTTCTCGTTTTAAGTTTTTGACCAGCTCAGCGCGGCCCCATCGCCGCCTGAGTCCCTTCCAAGCTCGCTGACAACGAGCGCTCAAGACCTCTGAGCGCCCGATGCGAGCAATTCCTTCAATATCGCCGCCGGGTCGGCTCGTTTTTGCTGACGATAATCCCCGACATGACGAACGAATAACGTGGCGCGTGCCACTAGGCTCTTGCCCAGTACCGGCTTGCGCTCCAACTCCTCCTTGATGCGTTGAAACTGCGCCTGGATCACGGCATCGGTGTAGCGCGTGCCGGTCGCCAGGTTGTCGATATAGATCGCCACGGCGCCGTCCAACGCACTTCGGCCGTTGTCGATGGCCGTGGCGAACAGCGTGGCGCTGGCCTCGTCCTTGGCGTCCACGGCCGCCTGATGACTGCGCTGCAGATTGGTCAGGCGGATGTTGTAGTTGTTGACGGTCTCGGCCACCAGGGCCGAAGACTGGATCAGGTTGCCGGCCGCTTCCTCGCGCTGCTGGGCGATCAACGAGACGTTGCGCTTGAGCTCTTCGTTCACCAGCCCCAGCTCGGCTTGCAAGCGTGGGTCGGCGCTGGCGGCGATGATGCTGTCCAGGCGTTTGGTCGGGTCCTCGGCGTCGTCAATGGCGTCGGTCAACGACGCCAGGCGCCCTTCCTTCTGCCACTGGGCAAACAGTTCCTTGTAACGCGAGCGCGGTGCCGACAACGCCCCGACCGCCACCCGGAAGCCGGTGGTTTCGTTACTTTGCTCGGTGCCGTCGGCGGCGAACAATGGATACTCGCGACGCATGCCGGTGAACAGCGTGCCCTCGCCTTCCAGGTAGTTGCCGCCCTTGACCACGAAGCCGCCATAGGCGCCCTGGCGCCGACCGGCGTGCACCAGTTGGAAGGACTCCTGGACCATTTCGGCGGCGTTACCCACCACGTCGAACAAGCCGATAGGGTTGGGCAATTTAGTGCCGATGGGCATCAGCCGCGCCGCCTGCCCGGTGCCGCCGGCGACCTGGTTGAACACTGCCCAGTCGGCCAGCGGTCCGTCACTTTCACTGCCTTCCAGGCGCCGGGGAAACAACCGGCCTTCCAGATCCTGCCGGCTCACGGCCTGCCCTCCCCGGGCGGCGAATTCCCATTCGACTTCCGTCGGCAAGCGCACGAAGCCCAAGCCGCCGTCTTCGGCGGACGTGCCGCGACCGCTCACCGGCAGCAGGTCCTTGTGGTATTTCATCAACCAGGCGCTGTACACCGCCGAGAAGCGCTCGGCCTCGAACTTGGACAGCTTCACTTTCGGCAGCCGCCCGGCCATGCCTTGGGGCAGCTCGGCCAGCAGGCCCCCGCAGGCCGGTGCGGGTTCGCCGCTGGCGAGCGACTGCGCCTGGGCCATGACCTGGGCGTACTGGCGCGCGGTGACTTCGTACTTGCCGATGAAGTACAGCATCGGCTTGAGTGGGGTCTTGGCGTCGGTCTTGGGCATCAGCGGGCTGATGGTCTGGCTCCAGTCCTTGGGCAAATCCTTGAGGGTGAATTGCCCGTTGATGAAGTCGCGCCGGTAGCCGGAAATGAACGACTGTTGATAACCGGCCTCGCCCTCGCTGAACGGGTAGCCGAGGCTGATCTCGCGGTCGTCCAGGGTGCCCTGGGCGAGGATGTAGACGTAACGGAATACCATCTGCCCTTCGCACGGCAGCGGCAGGCTGACGTCATCGGGCAACGGCTTGGGGTTGTCCAGTTTGTCAGTGCCTTCATCCGCACTCGCTATATTGCTCAGAGCCGCCAGACTGGCCAGGCTCAGCGCCACGGCGGCGCCCAATAACTTATACATCGCGGATTCCTTCAGAGGCCTGGATGCGCGCCACCCGCCAGCCGCCACAGGCCGCCGCCACGGCGCTGACGCCGAGCACGGCCACCAGGGCCAGCACGTAGTGACGCAACAGCAGATGGCTGGCGTACTCGCCGGGCATCTGCGCAAATAATGAGTTCAGGCCCGACTGCGCCAGGCCGTACAGCCCGGCACTCAACAGGGCCGCAAGGGTGGCGCTGTAGAGCGCCTGCAACACCACGAACAGCAACAGCGCCGCCGTGGAAACCCCCAGCAGGCGCAACACCGACAATTCCCGACGCTTGCGCTCGACCGCCGCCAGGGCGCCGGCAAAAATCGCCGCGAACGCCCCGGTCAAGGCCAGCCCGGCGATGATCCAGAACACGATCGACAGGTTGCGGCTCAACGATTGCACTTGTGCGATGGTCTGGGCCTGGGTCGACACCAACAGATTCTGTGCCGCGAAATACTGCCGCAGCGGCTCGACATCGCCAAGGCTGCGCGCATACAGCCGAAACGCCGGATACACCCGTTGCTCGGCCGCACCCACCGCATCGCCCGGCCAGTTCAACGCCGGCACTGCGCGCCCGTCGCGGTAATCCTCGGCGGCTTCCAGCAAGGCCAGGGGTGCGAACAGGCCGTCTCGGGCGAAGGCTTCCAACGGTAGGACGTGCAACACCCGGACCCGGGTGCGCTGGGCCTCGCTACGCCCGGCCACTTGCCGGCCGAAACTGGCCGTCAGCCAATCGCCGGTCTTGGCGCCGAGCTTTTCGGCGGCGGTCTGGCTGAGCACCACCTGGTCCAGGCCCTGGGGCAGCGGCAGATGATCGAGCAGCGGATCGTTGACCGCCGTAGGGATCATTTCCACCGTGACGGCTGCAGCGTCGCCGCTCAAGTCGGCGGTCGCCGCGATCTGCCGGGTACGCGGCAAGGCAAACGCCACATCGTTGCGCTGGCCCAGTTGTTCGATGAGCGCGGCGCTGAAACGACCGCCGCCCAACGGGATGATCTCCCGGGTGGCAGGGTCGCTCTGCAGACGCTCGGTCAAGCTGGTGACCAGGCCGAATTTCAGGCCGAACAGCACCAGCAGCGGCGCGACCACGGCCACCAACGCCAGCACCGAACAGGCCGACAGCCATGCATCGTTGCGGTAGTCCTGCCAGGCCAGCGAGGCCACCAGGGAGCTGCGCATCAGCAGGCCTCCCCGAGGGTGGCGGTGACGCCGCCGTCGTGATCGCGTCGGCAATGGATGCGCCGCACCTGCAAGCCGCTGGCGCGGGCCAGCGCTTCGTCGTGGGTGGCAACGACGCAACACACGCGGTGCTCCCGGGCCTGGGTCACCAGCAACTGCATGACGCGTTCGGCGTTCAGCGGGTCGAGGGCCGCCGTCGGTTCATCCGCCAGCAACAGCCGCGGGCCATGGGCCAAGGCTCGGGCGCAACTGACCCGCTGTCGCTGGCCGACGGACAAGTCCGCCGGTTTCTTGTCCAACTGATCGGCAATGTCCAACTGCCCGGCCAGGCGCGTCACGCTGTCGTCATCCTTCAAACCCAACAGCTTGCGCGACAATTCGATGTTGCCGCGCACATCCAGGAAACCCAGCAGGCCGCCGGTTTGCAGCACATAACCCAGGTGCCGGCTGCGTAGCTCGGCCAAGGTGCCTTGCTGCGAAGCCCGCCACAATCCGGCGATGTCCAGCGGCGTGTTGGCCGGCGTGAAATCGAACTGCCCGGCCTGATCCGGCGCCAGCACCAGCGCCAGCAGATCGAGCAGCGTGCTCTTGCCGCAACCGCTGGGGCCGACCACCGCCAGTTGTTCACCGGCACGCAGTTGCAGCCGGGGAATCACCAGGCTGTAGCGCTGACTGCCGGCGCCCCGGCTCTTGTGCACGGCGTTCATGTTCAGCATCACGGCAGCGTCGACAACGGAACGCGGTACAGGGCGTCGCCCGGCTCGGCATCGCCGAAACGCACCCAGTTCGCCAGGTCGTTGTGGAAGGTTTCGTAGAGGCGGATCTTCGACTCCAGCTCATCGATGAAATCTTCCTGCTCGGCCACGCTCAAGGACAGCCACAAGTCCTGGGTCATGTTCAGCGACTTGCTGCGGTACGGCAGCCCTTCCAGGTATTCGCCGAGAATCCCGCCGTCGGCGAGGTTGCCGCCCTTGCGCAACGCCGACGGGTCGCGGCTCATGTAGGCACTGGCGCTGGCGATTTCCTGGAAGAAATCCTTGGGCGAGCTCTGGGTCTTGCGGGCCGCGTCGACGATCAGTTTCAACGATTGCTGCAAGTCGTTGAGTTGCAGCTTGGTCAGCATCACGCAAACCTGGAACGCCGGCAGTGCCGGGTTGGTCAGGTCGCGGTCGGCGGTCCAGGCACTGACCAGTTGCGGCGCCTGGCTGGCGGTCTTGCGCCCCAGGAAGTCCATGTGCATCGCATAACCGACTGCGGTGGATTTGTCGGTCAGGCTCGGCGCCGCGCTTAACAGCGGCACGCTTTGCGGCTTGTTGCTGCGCACCTGATGCACCAGGTCGGCGAACACTGAACCGATCTCATCGACCCGCTCTCCGAGCTTATGCACATCGGCGCCCGGCACCGGAATGTACAGGTCGCCGATCTGCGGGTTGGCGTCGGCGGTCAGGGTGCGGTACTGGCTCTGGGCACCGGCGTGGGTTTTCTTGCCGGCGTCGCTGAGCAGGTGCAAGGCGTAGATCTTGATCTGCTTGCCCAGCGCGGCCTGACGCACTTCAGCCTCGTTCATCTGGGTCGCGGCGAACGGGTCGTTCTTGCGCAAGGCCCCCGCATCGGTGACCAACAGGATCAAGCGCCCGCCATAGCCGGACCAGTCCATGCCCTGCACCGCTTCCATCACACCGGCGAAGGCATCTTCATTGAACGAATGGCTCGACACCGTGGAGGCCTTGACCTGCCGCGCCATTTCCAGGAAGCGCTGCGGGTCGCGGCCCTGCTCCAGGGTAATCAGCGTTTTGGCGACGTATTCCAGGCCCGGGGTTTTCTTGATGCTGCTGCGAAAGCCCACCAGGCCGAAGCTGACGCTGTCCAGCTCGCCGCGCTCGGCGATGCGGCTTTGCAGTTCGTGGACCACATCGCGAACCTGATCGATGTAGGGCTGCATGGATACCGTGGTGTCCACTACCAACACCACGGCGGTGCGGAACGCGTCGGCATTGGCGCTGGTGATCGGTGTGTTGCCCGTGGCCTTGGGCGCATTGCCGGGGTCGATGGACGCCACGTTGAGCAACTGCACCGGTTGGCCGTTGTCATCGAAGCTCTCGCGGGAATCGAAGATCGGCAACAGGTAGAACTGGTTCTGCGGCACCGCACTGGCGGCCGGCTCCAGGGCCAGCACCTGCTGGTTGTCCGTCGGACTTTGCTGCGCCTTGAGCAGGACATTCCTGGCGTTGGCAGGATTCGCCAGCAGCTTCTCCACCTCGCCCGGCTGACGCAGGAACATCACCGGCGCACGGCCCGAGCGTTCGGTGAACTTGAGCACCAGGCTTTGCTTCCAGTCGCTGACCTGGGCGGCCGGCAACCAGCCGTCGCTGCGTCCATCCGTGGCGGCGCCGACGCGTACCCACGGGCTGCCGTTGACGTCTTTGCGCTGGTACACGTACAGCACGGAAAACGCCGGCAGCGCCTTGCCGGGCGCAGCGCCCGGTTCGTCGGCCAGGGTCGCGCCCGGCTTGGTGAGCACCCGTTGGAACAGGGTTTTCTTGCCGGCCATCAACAGTGGGCGCTGGCCGCCATCCGCCTGGGCGGTGTCTGGCGGATTCACCGGGGGCGTTACCGGCGGTTTGACCGGCGGCGCTTCGGGATTCTTTGCCGGAGGCGTTTCAGGTGCCTTGACCGGCGGCTTGCTGGACGACGCGGTCGAGGTCACCGGCGGCTTCTTGGTGTCGCCGTCATTCCCCGACAACCACCAGTAACCCGCACCACCCAATGCCAGCGCTACGGCCACCGCGACGGCAGCCAGGGCGAACACCGGGCCCTTGCGCTGTTCCGAGACACTGGATTGAGGGATCGGTCTGACGCTCGGCGCCGGCGGTTTTGGCGGCGGCGTCGGCTGCGCGGGGCCACTCGGGATGTCGATGGACATCGGCGTCAAACCGGCCAGGTCATCGCTCGCCGGTTTGCTCGATACCGGCAAGGGCAGCGGACGGATCAGGGTCGCCTCGGCGGAATCCGTCGGCAGGTTATCCAGCGCCCGCAGCAACGCGGCGGCATCCGGGAAGCGTTCCGCCGGGTCCTTCGCCAGCAACTTGCGCAACACCTCCTGGAAACGTCCGTGGTGCACCGGCAATTCCGGCAGCGGCTCGGTCAGGTGGGCCAGGGCTGTGGACAGCGCATCGTTGCCGGTATACGGCAGTTCGCCCACGAGGATTTCGTAGAGCACCACGCCCAAGGCGTACAGGTCGGCGCGGCCGTCGATGTCCTGGCCGCGCGCCTGTTCCGGGCTCATGTAGCTGGGGGTGCCCACGGCGAAACCGGCCTGGGTGAACTGGGTGCGGTCGTCCAGGGACTTGGCGATGCCGAAGTCCGACAACACCGCCGTGCCGTCGGCGCGGAACAGGATGTTGGCCGGCTTCACGTCGCGGTGCACCAGGCCCAGGCCATGGGCATAGCCCAGCGCCGAGGCGATCTGGCGGATGTAGACCAGGCCCTGCTCCGGCGACAGGCCGGCGGCGATGCGCTCCTTGAGCGTGCCGTTGGGCAGGTACTCCATGGCCATGTAATACAGCTCACCGACGTTGCCGATGTCATGGATGGTGACCGTGTGCGGGTGCGACAGGCGCGCCAGGGTCTTGCCCTCGCGCAAGAAGCGCTCGCAGAACGTCGGGTCGGCGGCCAGCGCGGCGGCCATGACCTTGAGCGCAACCTTGCGCTCCAGCGAACGCTGGGTCGCCAGGTAGACGCTCGCCATCGCGCCCTCGCCGATCTCCCCTTCAATGTCGTAGCCGGGGATCTGGATGTTCATGGCGGACTTCATGACGGCACCTTCACGACCACCACGGTGATGTTGTCCGGCGCACCGCGCATCAGGCCCAGGGACACCAGGCTGCTGGCGATTTCGCCGGGCTCGTCGTGGCTCAGCACTTCGCGGATCTCTTCATCTTCGACGGTCTTGTTCAACCCGTCGCTGCACAACAGGTAACTGTCGCCTGGCACCAGCAGCAGCTCGACCAAGGCCAGGTTCAACTGGGCCTCGACGCCGATGGCCCGGGTGACGATGTTGGCCCGTGGATGCACCCGCGCTTCGGCTTCGCTGAGCAAGCCGCTGTCCTGTAGATCCTGCACATAGCTGTGATCGCGGGAGATGCTTTCCAGCACCCCGTCGCGCAGGCGATACAAGCGGCTGTCACCGGCCCACAGACACATGCCGCGCAAGTCACGGGTCGCCAGCACCACCACGGTGCTGCCCATCATGGTCACGCCACGGTTGGCGGTTTCTTCGCGCACGGCGGCGTTGACCCGCAACAGGTCGGTTTGCAGCGCCGCGACGTATTCGTCCAGCGACCGCCCTACGGCAATGTTGCGCAGGCTATCGACGATCAGGCTGCTGACGTAATCACCCGCGGCGTGCCCGCCCATGCCATCGGCGACCACCCACAGGCCGTTTTCCGGCAGGTCCAGGCAGGCGTCTTCGTTGACCTGGCGGACCATGCCGACATGGCTCTTGCTTGCAGACTTGAATGCTTTTCCGGCACTTGGACGCATCTACACAACACCCTCTTGGCCGAGCAAAAATTGCGCAAAATCAGCGGCGGCCGGCAGGCCCTGGCACCGCATCAAACCGGGCGCGATGCGCTCCGAACCCTGGCCCCACCACAGACTGGCGCCTTCACAGGCCGACTCGGCGAGCGCGCTCATGCGCGCCTGCGGGTCGGTGGCCTCGAAGCGATGCAGGCCGGCGAAGCGCCCGCCGGGGGCGCGTGGCCGATAGTGCGGGCCGCCCAGGCTCTCCAACTCCGTGTTGAACGTTTCGAAACTGGCCTCGACGCTCAAGGTGCTCAACAGCAGATTCTCGACCCGCTCGAACCAATCGTCCGCACCGCCGACCACCGATGCCGGGTCCGCGTCGGGCTCCAGCAGCAGCGCCACGGTCAACGGGAAATAGCGACCAACCCGATCGATACTCGGCATCACCACCCCCACCGCCGCATCCGGCCCGCACACGCCGGGCGCGACCAGAAAGCGCCACAGCGGGCTGACCAGATAAGCGTCCAGCCACCGCTCGCCGAGGCTGGTCTGGCTGGCGAGCAGACCCGCCGCCAGCCAGGAATCCCACGGCGCGATGAAGCTCTGAGGCAAGCCACGGCTGACAAAGTCTCCACGGCTGGCCAACTTTCCATAGAAGCCCGGCGTACTCATAGCCGCTCCGGCAGGCTGAAGCCGCTGAGCACCCGGCTCTTGAACGGGTTGAAGGCGCTGTTGGCCCGCAATTCGTAAGAGGCACTGGCGTTATCGACCCGCAAGCGCAGGTTGAAGCGGTCCGGCGAGTTGCCGGCGGTCAGGTCCGATTGTTCCAGCAAGCGGAACCAGGCCCAGGGCCCGTCCAAGGTGATGCCGGAACGGCCACTGGAGGACGGCGGCATGATCGAGATCCGCACCACGCCGATGCTGCCCGGGTTCGGCCACTGCATGGCGGTCGGCCGGCTCGGGCCGTGGTCGTAGCTCAATTGCTGGCCGTCCAGGTCCAGAAGGAACTGGGTGATGGTCGAATCCATCGCCACTGGCTTGAGCTCGAACCGCACCATCGGCTGGGTGCCGCCGGAACGGAAAAACGCATCGCGAATGGCCGCTGCGCGCTGGAAGGTCTGCAACACGCCGGGGGCGATGCCGAGCTTCTGTGCCGCGCCCGGCTGCCAGCGCCAGGTCGGCGTGGAAGTGTCGACGTAGGGCTGCAGGTACTTGCGGAAGTAATTGTCCATCACCCCGCCGACCCCGAAGAACTGACCGAAGTCATCCAGGGTCGCGTCCCGCGCACTGCCCGGCGACATCGGGTAGCGCCCGGCCAGGGACTGGCGATAAATGTTCACCACTTCGCTGGTCCAGGCGGCGTTCAGTTGATTGCGCACCCCGCCCATCATGGTGTTGGTGGTGGAGTTGACCACCGACTTGACCAGGCCCTGGACCAGCGGCGGCTGGCGTTCGGCATTGAGGCTGACCCGGGTCGCGGCGGCCGTAGCCTGATTCTTCGCCTCGCCGAGCAGCGCATCGCCACTGGCACCGACCATGGCGCTGACCTGCACATACAGGGCATTCATGTCCGCCAGCAGGCCGTCGATGGCTGCCGGTTCACCTTCGTTTTTGTTGACAATGCTGTTGAGCTCGGCGAAGTGCGCCGTGATCGGATCATCGCTCTGGGCCGGCGCGTTTTGCGTCGCCTGTTCCTGGCCGAGCAAGCTGCCCAGGCGCTCCTTGAGCTTGTCCACCCCGCCTTCCGCCGGCACGCCTTGGGCGGCCAGCAGGCGTTCGTCCTGTTGCAGGTCGGTTTCTTTCGCCACGGCCACCAGCAGTTTTTTCAACGGCGAGGTCGGTCCGGAAATCACCCGCAGCACGTCGGCAGCCTGGGCCACGCTGGTGATCGGCACGAAGTCGATATCCGCGAGCAAGGCGTCCCACTGGCGCTGGTAGTCCTGGAAATACAGTCGGCGCACATCGGCAGCGAGGCTGGCGACGTTCTGCTGGTCGGCCTGCTCGAAGCCCAGCACCCACTGCTCTTCGGCCAGGGTCCCGGTCTGGCTCAGGCTGGTGAGCAAGAAGCCCTGACGGTAGCCCTTGACGGTGAAGAGCCCGCTCAAGGGTTCGCCCAGCGGCTTGCCGCTCTTGCGACTGAACACCAGCGCGGCGTCTCGCCCGGCGGCTTCGTTGATGCGGAAGTCCGGAATGCCCTCGGGCAGTTTCTGGCGCTTGATCCGATCGTAGACGCGCTGGGCCACGGGCAGTTGTTGCAGTTGCCGGCGCAGGTCTTCGATCAGCCGTGGGTCCAGGCGGGCGTTCGGTGGGCGGCGCTCGAACAGCGCCTGCAAATGCTCGCTCAGGGCCAGGCGCTGCTCGGCCGGCAAGTCTCGCGGCAGGCTACGATCCCAGTCCAGGGCGATCCAGGCCTTGATGAAATCAGGGTCGTAGTGCTCGTTGTCGGCGAGCATCAGGTACGCCTTCAGGCCTTCGTAAAGGAAATCCGAATTGCCGCCGCCGTGCAGCTGCTCTTCGATGCGCGTCAGCAGGCGTGGCGCGAAAACTGCGATCAGCAGCTTGCGATAGACGCTGCCGGACTCGGCTTCGAGCATGTCGCCCTGATACAGGCCCAGGCCTTCGGCCCAGCTCGGCGCATCGTCGGCCAGATGCTTGACGGCATTGAGCAGCGGCAACACCGCGAGCACGTCACGTTGTGCCGGGCTGAGGTTCTGCACGGCCTGACCCAGGGGCGCGACCTTCTGGTCGACCTGGGCAATATAGGCCTGATTGGCGCGGTAGCTGACCCACCACAACGAGCCGACCACCAGCACGAGCACTACGGTTGAGGCCAGCACACCACGGGCGATCCACTTGCGCCGGCGCTCGACTTTCGGGTCTACGCCCACCAATCCACGCTCGGCGAAGGCCACGGCGGTGAACAGTTTTTCGATGAAATAGCTGCGCCCGGTGCCGGTCTGGCGCGCCAGGTGCTGACGGTCCAGGTTCATGCTCTGGGCCATCGCTCCGATCAAGCGGTCGATCGGGCTGCCTTCCTGGGTGCCGCTGGTGAAGTACACGCCGCGCAACAGCACACGCTCTTCGAAGGCATTGGGCTTGAACACACCTTCAAGGAAGCTTTGCAGGCAGTCCTTCAAGGCGCCGAATTGCTGTGGGAAACCATAGATCAGGTCGCGCCGCGCCGGGTCGCGTTCCTGCTGCAAGCGCTCCACCAGACGCTCGTTGAGCCGCTGCTCGAGGCCAGCAAATTCGCTTTGCAGGTGCGCCAGTGGGCTGTCGTTGCTCTTGCCGTCGTCCAGGGCGAAGGTCATGCCCCATACCTGGGCGCGTTCTTCTTTGCTCAGGGTGTCGAAGTACTCCATGAACCCCGGCACCAGGTCGAGCTTGGTCAGCATCAGGTACACCGGGAAGCGCACGCCCAGCTGGGTGTACAACTCCTGGATCCGCAGACGGATCGCTGCGGCATGGGCGGCGCGCTCGGCATCGCTGCCCAGCAGCAGATCGGACAGGCTGATGGCGATGAACGCGCCGTCAATCGGGCGCCGCGCCCGTTGTTTTTTCAGCAGGCCGAGGAAGCCCAGCCACGCGGCCTTGTCGACAGTCGCGTCGCTGTCCTGGGTGGTGTAGCGGCCGGCGGTATCGAGCAGTACCGCCTGATCGGTGAACCACCAATCGCAGTTACGCGTACCGCCGACGCCGCGCACTGCACCGGCGCCCAGTTGCGCGGCCAGCGGGAAGTGCAGCCCGGAATTCACCAGCGCGGTGGTCTTGCCCGAACCCGGCGGGCCGATGATCACGTACCACGGCAGCTCGTAGAGGTTGCGACGCTCGTCACCGCCCAGCTTGGCCTTCTTGAGCAGCGCCAGGGCCTCGTCCATGCGCTGGCGCAGGGTTTCGAGTTCTTCGGCAGTAGCAATGCTGGTGGGGTCGGGCGGGGTCTGCTCGGCCAGGCTGCGCATGACTTCGGCGGCCTGCCGGCGGGCCTGGATGATGCGAAACACCCGGTAGGCGATCCACACCGCGAACACCAGGACGATCAACGCCCAGCGACGGCCTTCGGGCACCAGCCAGTCCAGCAGCGGGCCGACGAACCAGATGATCAGGCTCAGGGCGATCAGGCCCAGCAACGGGATGACCCAGCGGATCATAAAACTGAAAAACGCCTTCACTCGACCCCCTCCGCCAACACTGTGATTTCAACCCGACGATTGCGCGCACGGCCTTCTGTCGTGGCGTTCGAGGCCAACGGCTCGGTATCGCTGCGGCCCTCGGCACTGAAGCGTTCGGGCTGGCCGGTCTTGGCCGAAAGAATCTCCAGCACCGACCGGGCGCGGGCTTCGGACAAGGCCCAGTTGGACGGAAACCTGAGGGTGGCGATCGGGCGATTGTCACTGTGCCCGGTCACCAGTACCTGACCCTTGACCTTGCGCACCGCGTCGGCGATGCGCAGCATCAGCGGTTGGAAATCGTCCTTGATGCTGGCGCTGCCCGAGGCGAACAGTTCATCGCCACGGATCGTCACCACGGAACGGTCGACGGCGTCTTCCACGGCGATCCGTCCGGCCTTGATTTCATCGGCCAGGAACCCGGCCAGGCGTGGCCGCTCGATGACCTTGGGCTGGACCACGGGACGGTCGATGGCTTGGACCGGAATTTCTCCCAGGGCATGGATGTTCTTGAACACCGGCTCGGCGTCGGACGCCAGTTTCATCCGCAGGCCGAACAGCAGCGCCAGCAGCAATGCCACGCCAATGGCCACGGCGATCCACGGCGGCATGAATTGCGCCAACCGGTCGCGGGCCACGGTGACCCCGCGCCAGTGCGGCGACAGCTCGCGCTCGTAGTCGCCACGGGCGCTGCGGATCACCGCACTGGTGCGCTCACGCAAGGCTTCCAATTGGCTGCGGCCGTCGTTCATCACCCGGTAGCGCCCTTCGAAACCCAGGCACATGCACAGGTACAACAGCTCCAGCAGATACAAGCGTTCGCGTGGGCTTTGCAGGCAGTGCTCCAGCAACTGGAAAACCTTTTCGCCACCCCAGGCTTCGTTGTGCACAGTGATCAACAGACTCTGCTTGCCCCAGTCGCTGGTGCCGCCCCACGGGGTGCTCAACACCGCTTCATCCAAGGCGGTGCACAAGGCGTAGCGGGCCAGCAGCACGTCATTGCGTACCACGCCGGCGGCCTCGGCGCGCTCTTCGAACTGGCGCAGGTAAGCCAGCAGTTGCGCCCGCAGGCTGGCCGGAGCCGGGTGGGAAATGGTGCTGCGCAAACGCGTCAGCAAAGCCAGCAGCGGGCCGGCGGCGCTCTCCAGCGGATTGAGGCCCTGGGCCTTGCCGGTCAGCACCGGTGCAGCCGGCATCGACAATGGCGCGGCCGCAGGCGCCGGTTGCGGGCGACCGGAATCGGGGCGGAACGGGTCCGCGCCACGGCCGCCGGGCGTTGGCATGAACTGGGTACGATCGTCGTTGCTCATCGCGCTTTATCCTCGGATCGCCCAGAACGCCAGGTTCAGCCCTGGGAACTGGCCGGCGATGTGGAAGGCAAAACCACCGGAGTTGCTCAGTTGTTGCCAATGGTCGCTGCCGCGGTCCAGCTCGTAATAAGTGGAGCCAGCGTGGTACGGCAGTTGCCGTGGCGCCACTGGCAATGGCAGCAGGCCGATGCCCGGCAGTTGCAGGTTGACCAGGTCGCGAATGTGCTCCACCGAGCCGACCTTGCTCTGCTGGCCAAAGCGCCCGCGCAGGGTTTCGGCAGGGACATCGGCGCGCACCACCAGGATGAAACTGGCACTGTCGAGCAGCGTCTTGTCCGCCAGCATCGCCACATGGATGCCGTAGGCTTTCTCGACAATCGGGATCGGCGTGGCCTTGCTGTCGATCAGCATCGACAAGGCTTCGCGCAGGGCCTGCATCACCGGCGCGTAGCTCAGCGCCAGGTCATCGTGCTGATATTGCGGGAATTCCTGCGGTCGTCGGCCGGATGCGGTGAAGGTCGAGAACTCCCCGGCCAAGGCCACCAGTTCGCTGTAGAAGCGCTCGGGGTGCAGCGGGCTCAACTGGCTCAGGTGCTGGATCAGCGGCTGGGCGCGGTTGACCAGTTGCAGCAGCATGAAATCGGCAATCTCCGAAGCGCCACCGGCACCCGACGCCACCACCCGCCCGGCGAGGGCTTCGCCGCGCTGGTGGAGCAGGCCGAGCAATTCACTGCGGAACGCCGCCAGCGGCTTGGAAGCGACCACATCCAGCACCGGCGGGATGTAGGTGTCGTCCAGCACCAGAGCGCGGTCGGCGCGCTTTTCCTTGATCCGCACCACGCCGATGGCGGCGTAGTCGCCGATGCCATCCTGGGCGGTCAACAAACGCAGTGCCCGCGAGCCCAAGGCCACCGGCGCACGATTCTCAAACGGTGCGTTGTCGTCGCGCACTTCGCTGACCTGGCTCACGTAGCGCGCAGCGCCCAGGGGCTCGCCTTCGTCCACGGTGTCACGGGCGCCGGCACGCTTGAGCGGCAAGGCCAGGTACACCAGGCCGTCGCGCAGGTTGTCATCGACGTTCAGCGGGGTCGGCGCCAAGTCATCATGAGGAATATTGAACGGCGTGCCATCCGGCAGCAGGCCCCGCGCCGAAATGATCGCCAGCTTGCCCTGGGCCAGCAGGCCCTGGTCGATCTGCAATTCGGAAAAACCCCAGGCGCCAGCCGACAGCGGGCGACTGCGGGCGTCGATGAGGTTTTCCAGGTAACGGTCATGCTGCTGGAAGTGCTGCGTTCCAATGAACATGCCTTCCGACCAGACCACACGATTGTTCCAGGACATGGGGGCTCCGATTGCTTATTGGGCAGGGCTGGATGGGGCGCCGACGACGTCGCTGCGCACGGCGCGCACGTCGAGGCTGATCTGGTATTCGGTGTATTGGCGTGCCGGTACGTTGAGCACCGTGCGCCACAGCGACTGGTCCAGTTCGCGGTAACCCACCAGGATGCCGATATGACGCGTCGAGGGATCGAGGTCGCGTTGCAGGCTCAGTTGCTGGCCGGGCTGGATCAGCACTTCGTCCTGATCGATCAGGTCGGGGCCGAGCGTCGCCTGGGCGCGTTCGGCCAGGGCGAAATAGTCGGAGCGGCCGAAGGTAGCGGCGTTCTTCAATTCGAAAATGCGCACCCGGACCGGGGCCGGCTGGCCGGTCGCACCGGGGTTCAGTCCGGCAATGGCGTGGAAGTGCAGCTCGACGGCGGCAGTGTCGGCCTCAGCCTCTTCGGGCTGCGATGTGGCCGCATCCTTGGCGCACGCCGTCAACAGAAGCGCGGTGGCAACTGCGAGTAAAAACCTGTGAATCATCCTGCGTCCTCAATGACGTTTGAGCTATCCGTTGTTTGGCTTGTTCGGGTTATGTACAACGACGCTCAGCGGCGTCGCTGTCGGGTGCTGTGTTCTTCGTAGGCGCGGCTGAATTCACGGCCGAACAGGTCCTGGAAATCCTCCTGGGCTTCCCGGGAAATGTTGCTGTAGAGCTCGGTGAACTGCTGCCAGTACTGGGCCTGTCGCGAGCCGTTGAAAATGCTCGACAGCCCGCCGGGCTTGCCCATGCGCTCTTCCAGTTGCGCCGGCTCGAAGCGTGCCAGCAGATGCTTGATGGCCGCTTCCACACCGGCCATGACCGCCAGTTGGTGAGCGCGCAGGTCATCGAAACTGTCACGCACCGCCGCATCCGGCGCCATGAACGCCTGGTTGCCGTGACGCAGCAGCAACAGCAGGGCCTCGTCGACATTCGGGGCGAATTTGAGCGGGTTGTTTTCCACCGGCTGGATCATGGTCTGCTGGATGCGGAACTCACCCTTGAGGCTGGCGCGGGCGCGCAACACGTCGATAAGGCCCTCGACCATCAATCGGTAGCTGCGCCCGATGTTCTCCATTTGCGCTTCGGCCTGGGCTTTGTCCAGGCGCAACTGATCCAGACCGGCACCGCGCAGAAACGCCTGCAGCAGGTCGGGTTGCGCGGCGTCGAACGAAGCCGCCGGAGCCTCGGCGCGGGTGACTGGCGCAACAGATACCGGCGCGGGTTCGCTCGGCGGGCTGACTTCAGCCACCGGCATCGGCGGCACGGGGGTCGGGATCGGCTCGATCACCGGGGGCGGCGCTACCGGCAGCGGCGCAACGGGCACCGGCGGGATCGCCACTGGCGCGGGCTTATCGCTGAGCAGGTCCCAATCTTCCGGGATCACCGAGGCGGTGTTGACGGCCACCGGCTCGATCACTGGCGGTGGGCTGGGACGCGGGATCGGTGTCGGCGGACGGAAATCGTGCTGCTGGGCCGGCACATGGTCGGGCTGGGTCGCAGGCGGGACGCTGGGCGGGGTGAGGAAATCGAACAGGTCGGGCATGGTGTCCATGGCCGACACACCCTGGAATTGTGCCGGCGACGGCACGGGCATCGACACCGGCGTACTCGTGGCAGCGGCCTGGCGCCCCATCAGGGCCTCGAAGCTGCTGGACGAATCGGCGAACGGGTTGCTGTCGCTAGCCGGCAGGCTGAAATCGACACGCGCCTGGATCTCGTAATCGCCGATGCGGATCACTTCGCCGTCTTGCAACGGCTCACTGTTACCCTTGCGCAGGCGAATGCCGGCCTTGACCAATTCCACACCATTGGTGCTGTTATCGGTCAGGTAATAGCGACCATCCTTATATTGAATAACGCAATGTTGGCCGGAAACCAGGCGCTCGGGATCCGGCAATACCCAATCGTTATCGGAATTACGGCCAATTGCCATCACGCCCTGGTCCATGGACTTTTCTGAACACTGACCCGGGGTGATCTTGTGATAACTAGTGATAGTCAAACACAGCGGCATCTCGCCTCCTTGCTGAACACTTCTTTGCTGATCGCACACACGGTGATTCTAGTGAATTTGCCCCGGCGCTCACGCTGGAAACGGCGTTTTGCCAGCATGATGGCTGATATTACCCGGCCTGCATGACAAAAAGCCTGCTTCCGTGCCGTCTTCGACCTGTCAGTCGCGAGGGTTGTTAAGCGCCTCACAACTGTAACAGAGGCGAAATAGCTTACCTTGACAAGCGATAAGTACTACACCAAAAATGCACAACTTCTTGAATATAAATGATGGCACTTTAAGATCATCCAGCATCTATAGGGCCACTACCTTCAGGAAACATGCGAAGTTTCATCCGAAACTTGTGTATGCACTGCCCGAATTTTTCAGTGGGCGATAGGGAGATCGATCCAAGTGGATGTGCCGTTGCTGCTCGCCGCCGTTTCCGCGACTTCGCCGTGCGGTGAAGACCTGGAATATGACGCGGATTTCCTGCGCCTGGAGCGCGACTCCAAGGGCCAACCCGAGCGCAGCATGGGCGACTCTATCCTGCCGGCCGAACCGCCCGAGTGGCGCAGCATCCGGCAACAGAGCCTGGACTTGTTGCAACGCAGCAAAGACCTGCGCATTACCCATTTCCTGCTGCAAAGCACCCTGGCCCTGGAAGGCATTCCCGGCCTGGCCAGCTCCCTGACCTTGATCAGCGAACTGCTCAAGCAGTATTGGGCCGACCTGCATCCGCGCCTGGACGCCGATGACGACAACGACCCCACGGTGCGCATCAATGCCCTCGCCGGCCTGACGTCCGACACCACCATTCGCCTGCTGCGCGAAAGCATCCTGGCCCGCTCCCGGACTTTCGGCGCCGTCAGCCTGCGCGCCGCCGCCAATGCCAGCGGCCTGCAGAGCTTCGCCGATGAAAGCCTGGGTGCCGAACAGCTCGCCGGTGCCTTGCGCGACTGCGACCCCGAGCAGTTGGAAGTCACCCGGGCGGCGCTGCTGGAAGCCCGCAGCGCGGCCGAAGCCATCGAGCAACAGGTCAGCGACCAGGTCGGTTCCGCCCAGGGCGTGGACCTCGGCCCACTGAAGCAGCCGCTGAAGATGGCCTTGCAGATTCTCGGCCAGTTCGCCCCACAGAGCGGCGACAGTGATCTGTCCGAGCCCGTCAGCGACGACAGCACAGCGACCGCTGAACCTTCCAGCGCACCGAGCACGCCGCGCGCGACCAGCGCGAGCGGCGTCAGCGGCGAAATCAACAACCGCGACGACGTGCTGCGCAGCCTGGACCGGATTCTCGCTTACTACACCCGTCATGAGCCCTCCAGCCCGCTGCCGGTGCTGTTGAACCGGGCCAAGAATCTGGTGCACGCCGACTTCGCGGCCATCGTGCGCAACCTGATTCCCGACGGCATGAGTCAATTTGAAAACCTGCGCGGCCCAGATAGCGAATAAAAGCGAACGGATCACGCAGTCACGTCGCCGGTACCACCGGATGACGCCAACACCGTCGCTCAAGCGACCAGGAGCAGCAACGTGGCGAAGCAAAGTTCTCAGAAATTCATCGCGCGCAACCGCGCGCCTCGAGTGCAGATCGAGTACGACGTCGAGCTCTACGGCGCCGAGAAGAAGGTCCAGTTGCCCTTCGTCATGGGGGTGATGGCCGACCTCGCCGGCAAGCCCGCCGAGCCTCTGGCACCGGTGGCCGACCGCAAGTTCCTCGAGATCGACGTCGACAATTTCGACTCGCGCCTCAAGGCCATGCAGCCGCGCGTAGCCTTCCATGTACCCAACGAACTGACCGGCGAAGGCAACCTGAGCCTGGACCTGACCTTCGAAAGCATGGACGACTTCAGCCCGGCGGCCGTGGCCCGCAAGGTCGACTCGCTGAACAAATTGCTCGAAGCGCGCACCCAGTTGGCCAACCTGCTGACCTACATGGACGGCAAGACCGGTGCCGAAGAAATCATCATGAAGGCGATCAAGGACCCAGCGCTGTTGCAGGCCCTGGCCAGCGCGCCGAAGCCAGCACAGGATCAATGACATGACCGACAACACAGCCCGCGAAGGCGTCCAGAACCTGGGCGCGACAGAAGAGACCAGCGAGTTCGCGTCCCTGCTGCTGCAAGAGTTCAAGCCCAAGACCGAACGCGCCCGTGAAGCCGTCGAGACCGCCGTGCGCACGCTGGCCGAACAGGCCCTGGCGCAGACCGACCTGGTGTCCAACGACGCCATCAAGTCGATCGAATCGATCATCGCGGCCATCGACGCCAAGCTCACCGCCCAGGTCAACCAGATCATCCACCATCCAGAGTTCCAGCAGCTGGAAAGCGCATGGCGTGGTTTGCATTACCTGGTCAACAACACCGAGACCGATGAGCAACTCAAGATCCGCGTGCTCAACATCTCCAAGACCGACCTGCACAAGACCCTGAAGAAATTCAAGGGCACCGCGTGGGACCAGAGCCCGATCTTCAAGAAGATGTACGAAGAAGAATACGGCCAGTTCGGCGGCGAACCTTACGGCTGCCTGGTGGGCGACTACTACTTCGACCAGTCGCCACCGGACGTGGAACTGCTGGGCGAGCTGTCGAAAGTCTGCGCCGCCATGCACGCTCCGTTCATCTCTGCGGCATCGCCGACCGTGATGGGCATGGGCTCGTGGCAGGAACTGTCGAACCCACGCGACCTGACCAAGATCTTCACCACCCCGGAATACGCCGGCTGGCGTTCGCTGCGTGAATCGGAAGACTCGCGCTACATCGGCCTGACCATGCCGCGCTTCCTGGCGCGCCTGCCGTACGGCGCCAAGACCGATCCGGTGGAAGCCTTCGCCTTCGAAGAAAACACCGACGGCGCCGACAGCTCCAAGTACACCTGGGCCAACGCGGCCTACGCGATGGCGGTGAACATCAACCGCTCGTTCAAACACTTCGGCTGGTGCTCGCGCATCCGCGGCGTGGAGTCCGGCGGCGAAGTGGAAAACCTGCCGGCCCACACGTTCCCTACCGACGACGGTGGCGTGGACATGAAGTGCCCGACCGAGATCGCCATTTCGGACCGTCGTGAAGCGGAACTGGCGAAGAACGGTTTCATGCCGCTGCTGCACAAGAAGAACACCGACTTCGCTGCGTTCATTGGCGCCCAGTCGCTGCAGAAACCGGCCGAGTACGACGACCCGGACGCCACCGCCAACGCCAACCTGGCTGCGCGCCTGCCATACCTGTTCGCCACGTGCCGTTTCGCCCACTACTTGAAGTGCATCGTGCGCGACAAGATCGGTTCCTTCAAAGAGAAGGACGAGATGCAGCGCTGGTTGCAGGACTGGATCCTCAACTACGTCGACGGCGACCCGGCGCACTCCACCGAAACCACCAAGGCCCAGCACCCACTGGCAGCGGCCGAAGTGATCGTCGAGGAAGTCGAAGGCAACCCGGGGTACTACAACTCCAAGTTCTACCTGCGCCCGCACTACCAGCTCGAAGGGCTGACCGTGTCGCTGCGCCTGGTATCGAAACTGCCGTCGGCCAAGGGTGCGTAAGCACTGGCTGAATTAGGTACCCCTCGGTGGGAGCAAACCCTGTGGCGAGGGAGCTTGCTCCCGCTG
>NZ_JBKGGU010000041.1:0-17650 GCF_052042015.1 Pseudomonas sp. SMV71
GTTTCTTCCGTCAACTGGCCGAGGGCATTCCAGCTCAGCCGGTGGAAACTGCCGTCGGGGTGGCAGGTTTCCAGCAGCCGGCCGCGCCCGTCGTATTTGTAAAAGGTGACTTGGCCGTCGGGGTCGGTCTGGCGGGTGATATCGCCCTGGTCGTTGCGTCGGTAGGTCCAGGTGGCGTTACCGCGGGAGCGGGCGTGCAGGAAACCGTTGCGGTACTCGTAGGACGTCGGCAGCTCATCCGGCGGAATCAACGCCACCAGGCGTCCGACTTCGTCGTAGCGGTATTCGGTGACGGCGCCCAGCGGATCCTGCTCGGCGATCAGCCGGCCCTGGTTGTCATAGGCCTTGAGGTGCTCGCCGCCATCGGGCTCGACCTTGCGCACCAGCCGCGCCCGGTCGTCGTGCTCGTAGATTTCCTGGCTGCCATCCAGGTGCCGGACCGTGACCTGGCCATCCTCGCCCCAGGTGTAGCGGCTGTCCATCTGCGCGAACGAGGCCCAGTGCCGGACACAGCGCGCCGCCGGGCCGGCGCCCTGCCATTCCCAGAAGAAACTCGCGCCACCGGCCAGTTGGCGCTGGAGGATGACGTGACGGTCGTCGTAGTCGTAACGCTCGCTTTCACCGACGGCGTTGGTCGCTTCGATCAGTCGGAAACGTCCGTCGTAGCGGTAGGACGCCAGCGTCTGCTCGGTACGCCAGGCGTCGTCCTGGGCGCTGGTCGGGTGAAAGCTCTGATAGTCGACGGCGATCAGGTGCCGCTGTTCATAGCGCAGCCGCAGGGCGCGACCGGCGCCATTGTCCAGGCGGCTGATGTCGCCATGGATGTTGCGTTGAACGGTCAGGCGGTTGTCGTACCGGTCGCTGAGAGCGGTCAGATGACCGTCGCGAAAGTGTAGGAAAGGCGCTTGGTCGCCGGGCTGGGCGATGATCAGTTCGTCCGGCTCGGTGCCCAGGTAGATAGCGGCGCGAGCCAGGCTGTTGTGGATCGCCGGACGTTGGGCGGTGGGCAGCGGAAAAAGGGTGCGGCGGTTTTCCTGGTCGATCCAGGTAACTTGCTCGCCTTCCAAGAGCAGGCGATGGGCCAAGGCATGGCTCCAGCCACGCCCGAGCCCGATGTCCAGGTCGGCGGCGCTGGTGCGGTATAAGCGGGTGAAGACGAAGGGCAGACGGCCATCGAGCACGCCGTCTTCCAGGGTCAGCAGTTCTTCGCCGGTGACCATCGACACCGGGCAGCCGCTGGTGGCGGTCTGGGCGGCGGTGTCGGCGCTGTCGCCGTTGGGGTTTTTCGATTGGGCGGGGGCGTCGTCGTGGGGTTCGTGTTTTTTCAGCGTGGTATTGCGCTGGGCGTTCCAACGCATCTGCATCCGGCCCTTTTTCACCCCCGGCGCGGTCCCTCTGGCGGCCACGGTTCTGTAACGGTCCACATAGCCCATGAAGCCGTTGACCACGGCGAAAATCGCCCGGATGAAACGCTGCAAGGCGCTCAACAGGCGCACCCCCACAGCGGCCAGGCGCATCGACAGATAAGCGATCCCGGCCCCTGCGCCAGCGAAGGTCAGGACGACGCCAATCAACAGATCGATCAACAGCTGTACGGTCAGTGTCGAGAGCGCCTGGGCCGTTTCGCCGGCCACCTCGCTGGGCGGTAGCATGTCCAGCCAGAGACTGGCGGCGCGCACCAGCAGGCACAGCGCTGCTTCGTCGCTCGCCAGCAGTTGCAGCCTGGCCATGACCTGCGGCGCCGTCTGCGCCAGTTCGGCCAGTTGCGCCGCGCTCTCGCCCAACCGCCCGACAAACTCTTCAGGATTTTTGAGGACGTCGGAGAGCAGACTGATGCTGTCCCACACGCCTTCGATCGCCGCCCAGCTTCCGGCAAGCAGTCCATTGCCCACTGCAGCCGCTGAGGTCGCCAAGGATTGCTGCGCCCAATGCGGCTTGAAGCCCTGCCATTCACCCCGCAACCAGTCCGTCAGTTGAGAGCTCAGGCCATCGTAGGAAGAAAACAGCTCGTTGAGCTGCGCTGGCGACACTTCGCCCTGGACACGCACCCGATAGCGCTTTCCCGCCTCGCCGTTGAAGGTCCCCAGGCCCTGAGCATCGAGAGTGACCGGCGTGACCTCGCCACTGTCCACCGCCACCACATCCACCACGATGTCGCCCAGCGGAATGTCGTAGACCGATTCGAGTTTGCTCTCGATGGTCATCACCCCGCCGTTGGGGCACTGCACGACGGTGGAAAGAAAATCATCGTCACCGGTGCTGACGACCGTGGTGCTGTCAGCGAAGCGGATCAGTCGCTCCATGCCCAACAGCGAAGGCAGGTCGGCCGCGTGGCTGGCAGTGTCCGCAGCCCGGTTGTACCAGCGCTCGAGCTGCTCGCGATAAACAATCAGGACGTCTTTGAAGCTATCGAGCTCCTGCTCGATACGACTGACCTGATCCATCAGGGCACCGCTCGATCAGGGGCCACCGGCAAAAAACGGTCGAACATGGGCAAACGTCTCGCAGCGCTCAGGGAGCGCGAGACTTTGCCGAGGATATGAGGAGAAATAAGTCAGCGAAAGAAGCAGTGAACGTAGGGCAATTCGCTAATTCGCCCAATCTGCAAAACGAACAACGCTCGAGAAAGCCGCGCAATTCGCTACGGGTCGCGGGCCTCGAGCCCTTTGAGCTTGATCTCGGCCAATGGATGACCGGCCTTCGCCGCCAGCGCCCACCAATGTGCCGCTTCGACCGGGTCCGGTGCCTTGCTGGCGGAGCCCGCGAGACTGATCACACCGACCTGATAGGCTGCCTTGCCATCACCGGCCAATGCTGCCAGCCGCAGCAGGCGAACCCCTTCTTCTCGCGCACCCAGCCCTTGGCCACGAAACGTCAGGATATGCCCGTAGAAACTTTGCGCACCGACATCACCCAGGTTCGCCATGCGCGAGAACTGGCCCTCGAGCCAGGCCCAGCCGCGTGGCTGGCGGACGAACCAGGACCAATGGAACAACCGACGCGCCAGCCAGTAATCGGCCCGCGCCTTGAGGCGCCAGAGCACTCAGGCCTCCGCCGATTCGGGGTATTCGTATTCAAACACCCGGACCACCTCCGACGCGTGCCAGGAAGCGGCCGCCACCCCATCGGACGGCCCGGAAAAACGGCCCAGGCGCTCAACACACTCGAAGAAGCCGGTGCGCGGCAGTCGACTGGCACCCTGGCTGATCACCAGGGAACTGCGCAGCGGCTGTTCCGCCCGAGCGTCCAGCGCGGCCAGGTGCTCCAGGGCCGCGGTCAAGGTCTGCATGGCCGGGCTGGGCAACTGCAAGCGCTCCAGCAAGGCGCGGTAGGTCAACAGATGGCGCTGGCGGCGCGCCTGGTCCAACTCCCCCAACAATCCATCCCAATGCTGCCGACTGATGCGTACACTCACGACTCATCCCTCCAACCTGGCACCGTCAATTCCCAGGCCAGACTGCGCCGAATCGCGGCATCGGGCTGACGCTCGCCGCTTTCGATCAAGGCCAGATAAGACGGACTGATACCTACCGTGCGGGCCAGCGCCTCAATGGCGATGCCCTTCCCTTCGCGCAAACTTCGTAATTGATCCAGGCCAGGAAGAACCTGGCCGGGTGCCGCCGCATGACGAACTGTCGCTTCGCGCGGCGCAGTTGGGTCGATGCCTGCGGCCCTCAGCAACGACTGGTATTGATCCCACGGCAAAACCGCGTATTCGGGCTCTCCGTCACGAGTGATTATCTGAATATCCATGTCTACCCCGTAGGACAACAACGCTTAGCGAATCAGCCTTTTTTCTTGGAAGTGTAATCCTAATACCGGCTGAGGTCGCGGGGCGATGAATTCCAGGGGCGAGAGAGGCAGGGTCAGTCTTTTTCATGACCCTGTAGCTGGAGTTGTTCGGGGGTGTCGGGCAGCCTTTCGACCTGGGCAAGTTTCTCCGGCGATTGCCGATAACGCCAGGCGCGGAATGCTTCGAGTTCAACGTCAAGGGTTTTCATGACCCAGGCCAGCACGGCGATATCGTCGAACATGCCGAACATCGGCAGGATGTCGGGGATCGCGTCGAGCGGACTGAGGAAATACATGAGCCCAGCAACGATCGAAAGCATCGACTTGGCACTGACGGCCCGGTATTCACCCCGCCAGTAAGCCAGGCACAGCGCCTGCAACAGGCGCAGGTCTTCCTTGAGCTTGCCGAGCCGGCCACCCTCCCGGGCGCCTTTGCTGGCGACGGCGAACAGCAATGTCGGCAGTCGACCGCGGGCCAGCAACCGGCCTGCCAAGGGCAGAAATCGTGCGAAATTCCACGGGGCCTTCATTTTTTTCCCCACTGAAATGTTATCCACACAAATTGTGGATAACCTTGTGAACAGAGCTGCATTTCACCGCTGAAGCCCCCGTTTCATAAGGGCCCGGCTTAGATCGGGCGTTTTTTACTCACATAAAAAAACCCAATATTTCATTGACTTGATTGGGCGGCTGGGTCTAGCACAGCGCCTGTACTGCCTATGACTATAGCCTGCGCGCAGCGTTCGGTTTTTTTGGGAATCACCGTAACCCGGATGCGACAACGCCCCGCATAAGCGAGGCGTTGTCGTGATAGCAGACGCGATTACTTGGCTGCGTCTTCTTTTGCCGGATCCTTGATCGCCAGCAACTCCAGGTCAAACACCAGGACCGAGTTGGCCGGGATGGCCGGGCTCGGGCTCTGGGCGCCGTAGGCCAGATCGCTCGGGATGTACAGCTTGTACTTCTCGCCGACGTGCATCAGTTGCAAGCCTTCGACCCAACCCGGGATCACACCGCTGACCGGCAGGTCGATCGGGCTGCCACGTTCAACAGAGCTGTCGAACACGGTGCCATTGGTCAGCTTGCCGGTGTAGTGAACAGTCACCACGTCGTTCGGCTTGGGCTGTGGGCCATCGGCCTTCTTGACCACTTCATATTGCAGGCCGGAAGCGGTGGTGGTCACGCCGGATTTCTTACCGTTTTCTTCGAGGAATTTCTTGCCGGCGGCTGCCGACTCTTCGCTCATCTTGGCCATGCGCTCTTCGGCACGCTTTTGCAGTGCCGCAAAAGCTTCGACCAATTCTTCGTCTTTCAGCTTCTGTTCTTTCTTGCCGACGGCATCTTCAATGCCCTGGGCAACCGCTTTGGAGTCCAGGTCATCCATACCTTCCTGAGCCAGGCTCTTGCCCATGTTCAGGCCGATACCGTAGGAAGCTTTCTGCGCCGGGGTTTTCAGCTCTACGCTGGTCTGCGAGTCGCAACCCGCGAGTACCAGGCCAACCAGGGCCACCGCCGCCGCCAACCGATGCTGTTTCATGCTATTTCCTTGTTCATGCGCCTAAAGGGCAATCGAGTAAAGCCGCGAGCTTATCAGGCGGCCCCGACCAATGGCTACCGGCATGTGAGCCGCAAAGCAGGGATAAGTTCAGGCCCCCAAATGCTTTTTAGTCTCTGGCAGATGAAGCCTCTGTCATCTGTTGCCTACAAGGGACAGATTGTCGCTTGCCGTGGCATCAAGTAATGGCCACTTGCCCGCCGTGCGGCACTGAGGCATAAGGGCATATCAAAAAAACAAGGATGTCCCCGTGCGCCTTCTTTCTCGCCTGCTCTGGCTGCTTTTCGCCCTGTTGATCCTCGTCGTGGCAGTGGTGCTTTATTACGTCGCAAACCCGCGTCTGCCGCTCTACAACCCGGTCGAACAGGTGCATTACCTGGACCAATGGAGCGCCGCCGAGCGTCAGACTTACTATTTCACACCCCAAGGTACCCAGGTCAAAGGCCTGCGCTACGAGTGGTTCACCGCCCTGGAATTGCCGTTTTCGCGACAGCGCTTCGCCTCACCCGAATACCTGGCGCGCTTTGGCTTCCTCATCGATCCGGCGCAAAAAGCCTCGCCAGCCAATCCTGGCAACCTGCCAGTGGGTTTCGCACGGCACCAGAATCCCGGCAGTAAAGAAGAGTTTCTGGATATTACGTGCGCCGCCTGCCACACCGGCGAACTGCACTACAAGGGCCAGGCGATCCGCATCGACGGCGGCTCGGCCCAGCACGTCCTGCCTTCCAGCGTTCCTACATTACGGGGTGGCAGTTTCGGACAGGCCTTGGTCGCCAGTCTGGCGTCAACCTACTACAACCCGTGGAAATTCGAGCGTTTCGCCCGTCAGGTACTGGGCCAGGATTACGACGCCAGCCACGAAGAACTGCGCAAGGCCTTCAAGGTCTCGTTGGACACCTTCCTGCGCACTGCCTGGAACGATACCCACCGCGGCCTCTACCCCACCGAAGAAGGCCCCGGCAGGACCGACGCCTTTGGCCGCATTGCCAACGCCAGCTTCGGCGATGCCATTTCGCCGGACAACTATCGAGTCGCCAACGCACCGGTGGATTACCCACAGCTGTGGGACATCTGGACATTCGACTGGGTGCAATGGAACGGATCGGCCCAGCAGCCGATGGCGCGTAACGTCGGCGAAGCTCTGGGTGTCGGCGCGACGCTGAGCTTCTTCGACGCCCAGGGCAAACCGTTGCAGGGCGATGCCCGCTATCCCTCCAGCGTGCGGGTGCGTGATCTGAACAAGATCGAAGAAACCCTGCAATTGCTCAAGCCTCCGGCCTGGCCGGAAGCATTGCTCGGCGCAGTCGACAGGCCTCTGGCTGCCAAGGGCCGGGCGCTGTTTGCCGAAAACTGCGCCGGCTGCCACGTGCCCAAAGTCATCCAGGGCCCTGACCGGCCGGTCCAGCAACTGCATATGTTGCCGGTGCAAGTCATCGGCACCGACCCGGGCACCGCCAACAACATTGCCGACCATCGCTTCGACCTGACCAGCCTGGGTTGGGACCCGGCCGAACTGGCAAAGCTGGAAGTGCAACTGCACCCGACCCCGACCGAGCCACTGGACCTGAGCCAGATCTCGGTTGCCAAGGGTCTGGCGTATGTCACGGCCTTCGTCGAGAACCGTGCCTATCGCGACGCCGGCGTCACCCCCGTCGAGCGCCCGGCCCTGGACGGTTTCGGCCTGCCTATCGGCGTACGCGAATTGCGTGCGTACAAAGCCCGGCCACTGGCGGGCGTCTGGGCCACGCCACCGTTCCTGCATAACGGCTCGGTGCCGACGATCTATCAGTTGCTGTCGCCGCAGGATGAGCGGGCGACGCGCTTCTATAAAGGCAGCTTCGAATACGATCCGCGGCACTTGGGCTATCGCACCGAAGACTTCACCAACGGCTTCCTCTTCGATACCCGGATCACCGGTAATCACAACAGTGGCCATGAGTTCCGCGCCGGCGAACGCGGCAACGGTGTGATTGGCCGGCTGCTGCAACCAGAGGAGCGCTGGGCCCTGCTGGAATATCTGAAAGTGCTGGGCGGACCGCTGGAGTCACAACTGTAATGACAAACCCCACAGGTATAAGGATTTCTGCATGCTGATCACGCTCTGGCTGCGCCTCGGCGCCTTTTTGGGCAAGACGCTCCTGTGGCTGCTGGTAATCGGGCTGCTGGGCTGGGCACTGGCCACGGCCTGGTACGCCTGGCAACACCGCGGGCCAGTGCCGGACCAGGAGCAAGTGCCGTCCGGCGAAGCCGCCATGACTCAGGACATCATCCAGACCGCGATCCGCATCGTCGACCAGCACCGCGAAGGCACGCGCTACTTGCGCGATGCCCACGCCAAGGCGCACGGCTGCGTGATGGCCGAAGTCCAGGTGCCGAGCGACCTGCCAACCCCGCTGCGCCAAGGCGTGTTTGCCGAACCAGGGAAGGTCTGGCAGGCAACCATACGCCTGTCCAACGGTAACGCTTATCCGCAATTCGACAGCCTGCGCGACGCCCGGGGGATGGCGATCAAACTGCTCGACGTGCCGGGCAAGCAACTGCTGGCGGATCGGCATTCATCCGGCGAGCAGGACTTCGTGATGTTCAATCATCCTAACTTCTTCGTCAGTGATGTCGCCGAGTATCGTCAAAATGTGGCCGCGCAGGCCGACGGAAAAAAGGCCATGGCGTTTTTCCCCAGCCTGGATCCGCGCACCTGGCAGGTTCGCCATTTGTTCATCGCCCTGGCGACCCTTTCGCCGCCTCCGGCCAGCCCGACCCAGACCACGTACTTTTCGGTATCGCCCTACAAGTTCGGTGCAGCCAACGCCAAGTTTCGCGTAGCACCGGATCCGGACAACTGCCCGGCCTATACCCTGCCGAAACAGAACCAGGACCTGCCGAATTTTCTGCGCAGCGCCCTGACGCAGCAGTTATCCACAGACCGGGTGCCAGCCTGCTTCGTCCTGCAGATCCAGCGTCAGGATCCCGCCAAGTACATGCCCATCGAAGACACCAGCATTGAATGGAAAGAAAGCGATGCGCCGTTCGAAACGGTGGCGCGCATCAAGGTGCCGGCCCAGGACTTCGACACACCCAAGCTGAACCTGGCCTGCGACAACCAGTCGTTCAATCCCTGGTTCGGTATAGAGGCGCATCGCCCCATCGGTGGCATCAACCGTTTGCGTAAAGCGGTGTATGAGGCGGTCAGCGATTATCGTCACCGCCGTAATGCCGAACAGTAGCAATCGCCAAATGACAGGCAACAAAAAGCCCGCTCAGTGAGCGGGCTTTTTGTTGGCAACCTGGCGTTCAGTGGGCCAGGTTATCGGATATGGCGCAGCGGACGGGACTCGAACCCGCGACCCCCGGCGTGACAGGCCGGTATTCTAACCGACTGAACTACCGCTGCGCGTAACATTGAAAGTCTGGTGGGTGATGACGGGATCGAACCGCCGACATTCTGCTTGTAAGGCAGACGCTCTCCCAGCTGAGCTAATCACCCTTGGCTTTCGATGCGGGGCGCATTCTCTCACAGTTTTTTGTAACGTGCTGATTTAATTACATAAATCAGATAAAAAAGTGAACGAGGCGCACCGCAGAAACTGTAAACAGCAAAAAGCCCGCGTTAGCGGGCTTTCCGTGGTCATCTGGCGTTCAGTGTTCCAGATAACCGAATATGGCGCAGCGGACGGGACTCGAACCCGCGACCCCCGGCGTGACAGGCCGGTATTCTAACCGACTGAACTACCGCTGCGCGTAACACGTTGAACGAATGGTGGGTGATGACGGGATCGAACCGCCGACATTCTGCTTGTAAGGCAGACGCTCTCCCGGCTGAGCTAATCACCCTTCGCTTTCGGTGTGGCGCGCATTCTACGGAGCACTCCATAAGCTGGCAAGCACTTTTTAAATTAATTTTTTCAGCCCTTCCAAAGGCTTAGCGAAGGGTTGGCCTATGGCGCCGCTAAGAGAATAATGCCCCCCTTTGTATAAAGGAGAGACTCACCCCATGTGGTTCAAAAACCTGCTTATCTATCGCCTGACCCAAGATCTGCCTTTTGATGCCGAGGCGTTGGAAACTGCACTGGCCAGCAAACTGGCGCGTCCATGTGCAAGCCAGGAGTTGACCACTTACGGTTTCGTCGCGCCATTTGGCAAGGGTGAAGACGCGCCATTGGTGCATGTCAGCCAGGACTTTTTGCTGATCGCCGCTCGCAAGGAAGAACGCATTTTGCCAGGCAGCGTCGTACGCGATGCCCTGAAGGAAAAGGTCGAAGAGATCGAAGCCGAGCAGATGCGCAAGGTCTATAAGAAGGAACGGGACCAGCTCAAGGATGAAATCATCCAGGCGTTCCTGCCGCGGGCCTTCATCCGTCGCTCGTCGACCTTTGCCGCCATCGCGCCGAAGCAGGGCCTGATCCTGGTGAACTCCGCCAGCCCGAAACGCGCCGAAGACCTGTTGTCGACGCTGCGCGAAGTCATCGGCTCGCTGCCGGTGCGTCCGCTGACGGTCAAGACCGCACCGACCGCGATCATGACCGACTGGGTCAAGACCCAGAAAGCCGCGGATGATTTCTTCGTCCTCGACGAATGCGAACTGCGCGACACCCACGAAGACGGCGGTATCGTGCGCTGCAAGCGCCAGGACCTGACCAGCGATGAAATCCAGCTGCACCTGAACACCGGCAAAGTGGTGACTCAGTTGTCGCTGGCCTGGCAGGACAAACTGTCGTTCGTGCTCGATGACAAGATGGTGGTCAAGCGTCTGAAGTTCGAAGACCTGTTGCAAGACCAGGCGGAACAGGACGGTGGCGACGAAGCCCTCGGCCAACTGGACGCCAGCTTCACGCTGATGATGCTGACCTTCGGCGAATTCCTGCCGGCGCTGGTTGAAGCGCTGGGTGGGGAAGAGATTCCGCAGGGGATCTAAAGGCACAGGATTGCCCTGTGCAAACTTACCTCTGTGGGAGCGAGCCTGCTCGCGATAGCGGTTTCTCGGTCAACATCGACGCTGACTGATCCGACGCTATCGCGAGCAGGCTCGCTCCCACATTGGTTTTGTGTGGTTTCAATGACTGATAACAAGGATCTGGTCATGCGCGCACTGGCTGCACTGAGCCGCTTCGTCGGCAATACCTTCGCTTACTGGGTACTGATCTTCGCCGTCGTGGCGTTCTTGCTACCGCAGTGGTTCGTGGACCTGAAAGTCGCCATTGTGCCCTTGCTGGGGCTGGTGATGTTTGGCATGGGCCTGGCGCTCAAGCTGGAAGACTTTGCCGAAGTGGCCCGCCGTCCAGGACGTGTGGCTCTGGGGGTGATTGCCCAGTTCGTCATCATGCCCGGTACCGCGTGGCTGCTTTGCCAAGTGTTCAGCCTGCCTGCGGAAATCGCCGTCGGTGTGATTCTGGTGGGCTGCTGCCCAAGCGGCACGTCGTCCAATGTCATGACCTGGCTGGCGCGCGGCGACCTGGCCCTGGCCGTGGCGATCTCCGCGATCACGACCCTGCTGGCGCCCCTGCTGACCCCGGCATTGATCTGGTTGCTGGCCTCGGCCTGGTTGCCGGTATCGTTCTCGGCGCTGTTCTGGTCGATCCTGCAAATCGTGCTGCTGCCGATCGCACTGGGCATCATTGCCCAACGCCTGTTAGGCGCCCGGGTGCGTCATGCTGTAGAAGTGCTGCCGCTGATATCAGTGGTGAGCATCGTGATCATCGTGGCGGCGGTGGTGGCAGCCAGTCAGGCGAAGATCGCCGAATCCGGCCTGCTGATCATGGCCATTGTGATGTTGCACAACAGCTTCGGTTACCTGCTGGGGTACTTCACCGGACGATTGTTCGGCCTTCCATTGGCCCAACGCAAGACCCTCGCACTGGAAGTCGGCATGCAGAACTCCGGCCTGGGCGCGGCCCTGGCGAGTGCGCACTTCTCGCCGTTGGCGGCGGTGCCCAGTGCGCTGTTCAGCGTCTGGCACAACATCTCCGGAGCGCTGCTCTCAACTTACTTCCGCCGCATGAGCGAAAAGCAGGACCGCGAGACGCTCGCCAGCCAACAGACGGCGGACTGAGGCGAACTTGATCAAGTGCCCGATCATGGGCACTCTGTCTCACCAGTGCGGGGACGACCCCGCAGCTCGTATCAACTTTTATCCGGGGACGACCCCATCCACTCATGGAGGTGTGTAATGTCCTGGATCATTCTGTTTTTCGCCGGCCTGTTCGAAGTCGGCTGGGCCGTCGGCCTGAAATACACCGACGGTTTCAGCCGCCCGCTCCCCACTGCCCTGACGATTGCCGCCATGGGAATCAGCCTTGGCCTGCTCGGCCTCGCCATGAAGGAACTGCCGTTGGGCACCGCCTATGCAGTCTGGACCGGTGTCGGTGCGGTGGGCACGGTGATCGCCGGAATCATTTTGTTCGGCGAGTCGACGGCGCTGGTTCGGTTAGCCAGTGTGGCGTTGATCGTAACAGGGCTGATCGGGCTCAAGGTCAGCGCCTAGGCCACTACCGCTATCGCGAGCAAGCTCGCTCCCACAGGGGATCGCGTCCGGCCCGGGCAACTCGGCCACATGTGGGAGCGAGCTTGCTCGCGAAGGGGCCGGCAGCCTCAACATCCTCGTCGACTGACACTCCGCTTTCGCGAGCAAGCCCGCTCCCACAGGGGATTGCGTCCGCTTTGAACAACTCGGTCAATGTGGGAGCGAGCCTGCTCGCGAAAAATCGAAAGGCCGCAGCCTCTCTATCTGACTGCCCCGCGCAACTCGCTGACCAATGCTTGCAGCTTGATCGGCTCAGCCATCTCCACCGCCACCGCCGGCCCAGCCACCAGGGTCACCCGCGACCACAATCGGCGAAACAGCCCCTTGGCCGGATCGCGGCTGAAGAAACTGCCCCACAAGCCTTGTAACGCCAGGGGAATCACCGGAACCGGGGTTTCCTGGAGAATGCGTGTCAGCCCGCTCTTGAACTCATTGATCTCACCGTCAGCGGTCAATTTTCCTTCAGGAAAGATGCACACCAGCTCACCGTCCGCGAGGTATTGGGCGATTCGCTTGAAGGCCTTTTCATAGATATGGATGTCTTCCTGGCGTCCGGCAATGGGAATCGTCCCGGCGGTACGGAAGATGAAGTTGAGCACCGGCAGGTTGTAGATCTTGTAGTACATCACGAAGCGAATCGGCCGACGCACCGCGCCGCCGATCAGCAAGGCATCGACGAATGACACATGGTTGCAGACCAACAGCGCCGCCCCTTCATCGGGGATCGCGTCAAGGTTGCGATGCTCCACGCGGTACATGGAATGGCTCAGCAGCCAGATCATGAAACGCATGGTGAACTCGGGGACAATCTTGAAGATGTAGGCGTTGACGCCGATGTTCAGCAGCGACACCACCAGGAACAATTGCGGGATCGACAGCTTGGCGAGACTCAGCAGCACGATGGAAACGATGGCCGAGACCACCATGAACAGCGCGTTGAGAATGTTGTTGGCCGCGATGACTCGCGCACGCTCGTTCTCGGCGGTACGGGACTGGATCAGCGCATACAGCGGCACGATGTAGAAACCGCCGAAGACGCCGAGGCCGAGGATATCCAGCAGCACTAGCCAGGCGTGACCGAAACCGAGCACCTGGAGCCAGCCGTGGCCCTCGACACTGGCGGGGATCCCACCGGAATGCCACCACAGCAGCAGCCCGAACACCGTTAACCCGAACGACCCGAACGGCACCAGGCCGATCTCGACTTTGCGTCCGGAGAGTTTTTCGCAGAGCATCGAACCCAAGGCGATCCCTACCGAGAACACGGTGAGGATCAGGGTCACCACGGTTTCATCGCCGTGCATCCACTCCTTGGCGTAGGCCGGGATCTGCGTCAGGTAGATCGCCCCGACGAACCAGAACCAGGAATTGCCGACAATCGAACGAGACACCGCCGGGGTCTGGCCCAGGCCCAGCTTCAGGGTGGCCCAGGATTGGCTGAATATGTTCCAGTTCAGACGCATCTGCGGCGAGGCGGCCGCCGCCCGTGGAATGCCGCGGCTGGCGAGGTAGCCGAGCACCGCAACGCCGACGATCGCGCAGGACACCACCAGTGCGTATTGGGCCGAGGACATCATGATCCCGGCACCGATGGTGCCGGCTAGAATCGCCAGGAAGGTGCCCATTTCCACCAGACCGTTGCCGCCGACCAGCTCTTCCTCGCGCAACGCTTGTGGAAGGATCGAATACTTCACCGGACCGAACAGCGCCGAATGAGTGCCCATGGCGAACAGCGCCAGCAGCATCAGCCACAGATGATCGAACATGAAACCCACGGCGCCGACCGCCATGATGACGATTTCGCCAAGCTTGATCAGGCGAATCAGCGCATCCTTGGCGAATTTTTCCCCGAACTGCCCGGCCAGTGCCGAGAACAGAAAGAACGGCAGGATAAACAGCAAGGCGCAGAGGTTGACCCAGATCGAGCGGTCACCGTCGATGGTCAATTTGTAGAGGATGGCGAGAATCAGCGACTGCTTGAAAATGTTGTCGTTGAACGCGCCGAGGGACTGTGTGATGAAGAACGGCAGGAAACGCCGCGTGCGTAGCAAGGTGAACTGCGAAGGGTGACTCATCTTCCATGTTCCTGAGTGGCGTGGACGCTTATTGGAATGACGCTTTTCGATCCAGGCCACACATTACCTGTCTTTAGCGATTATTTCGCCAGCCCCGCAATGCACGGTGACACAAACAGCTCGCCGTGCCAGGCGCCCAGCAGCGTACGACGGGCGACGATCAGCCACAGCACCACCAGCGTCGCCACCAGCATGCTGCCGAACACACTGAAAAACCCGAGGCCCAGCAGGTCTGCCAGCTTCAGCGTGGTCAGCGCATACACGCCCAATGGGAAGGTAAAGCCCCACCAACCGAGGTTGAACGGGATACCGGTGCGCAAGTAGCGTGCGGTGATCAACAACGCCGTCAACATCCACCAGAACCCGAAGCCCCATAGTGTGATACCGGCCACCAGCCCCAGTCCGGCGGCGATTTCGCCCACGCCTGGCAAGCCGTTGGCGGCAAAGATCAGTGGAGCGTCACCGCCCAGCAACAACATGCCAAGGGCCCCTGTGCCGATGGGGCCGAGGGCCAGCCAACTCGAAGCGGCCATGTTCTCGTGAGGCAGTTTGTGCAGGGCCATGCGCAGTAATAGGATCGTCAGAATGCTGAACGCCAGCGGTAGGGAAAATGCCCAGAGCACATAGCTGGTGACCAGCATGATCAGTTGCGCGTGGGCGCCGGCCAAGTGCGGCGCCAACAGCCCGCCGCTGGCGGCTGCGACTTCGGCGGCAACCACCGGCAACAGCCATACGGCGGTCATCTGGTCGATCCGGTGCTCCTGGCGGGTGAACATCAGGAAGGGGATCAACACGCCGCAGGCAAGGGACATCGCCACATCGACCCACCACAGCGCCTCGGCCACCGCCACCACGCCCTCGCCCCAACGCGGCAAGCCGAACACCAACAGGCCGTTGATGAGGGTGGCGAGCCCCATGGGGATGGTGCCGAAGAACATCGAGACGGTGGAATGTCCGAAAATCCGCCGGGCCTCATCGAAGAACAATACCCAGCGGGCGGCGTACAAACCGCTGCATAACACGAATAGCAGGATATTGAACAACCACAACCCTTCGGCAATGGCACGCAGGCCAGGCGGGTTGTCCGGCCATTGCGCCAAGGCCAGGGCGACTACGCCGGTGCCCATGGTCACGGCAAACCAGTTAGGCGTGAATTGGCGAATGGCTTCCAGCGGCCTGGGCAAATGGCGCAGTGGGCGCAGACGGTTTGTTGCAGGGCAGCATGTCATGACGGACTCCAGTCCCCGGTTGAGGTGGAGTCATCTTAGAGCCGGATCGAATATCGATATAACGGGTAATTTCTCTATATATTATCGACTTTATAGATTACCCCTCAGACACTGCCTTCGCTTTCGATTACCAGGATCCTCGCCGCTCCCTGGGGCTTGGCCACATGCTCGGTGCCGACCGATGCGTAGAAAATATCCCCAACTGCCAATAAGGTGTCCTTTTCGACACCCTCTTCGCGATAGCACATCTGCACGAGCCCATCGAGTACCACGAACACTTCCTGACCATCGTTGACGTGCCATTTGTACGGCTGGTCAGTCCAATGCAGGCGTGTGGTGATGCCGTTCATGTTGGCGATGTCCAACGCGCCCCAGGGCCGTTCGCCGGTGAAAGACTTACTGCGAATAATTTTCAAGGAGGTTCAACCGAGATTAGATGGCGAGAGGCCAAGGCTACCTCAATTCAATCGTTTTCATTCAACGGATCAAGGTCGAACGCCACTGGCTGCCGGTTTGGCGGCCTGACGCAACAGCCCCAGCAACGCAGCGATTGCCAACAGAATCAGCACCAAGCCATAACCGTCGGTTGTCGGGATCAACCCGAACACCCGCGTCAGGTTTCCGGCCAGCAGAGACGGCAAGCTGAAGGCCAGGTAGCTGAGAACATAGAACGCCGACATCAAGCCGGCCCGTTCGTGTGGCAACGCCAGCGGCATGATGCTGCGCAGCGCGCCGAGAAATCCTGCGCCGAAACCGCTGCCGGTCACCAGGGTACCGATGAAGAACAACGATAGGCTCCCCGTATGCGCGGCGATCAACACCAGCGCGAGGCCGGTTATCAATAAGCTGGCGGCAAGGCGCAGCATCTTCTCTGCGCCTTGGTTGCGCAGCGTGTAAATAGACAAGGCCCCGGTGAGCGTCAGGGCTGCTACCAGTGCACCGCCAATCAGATTGGATGTCGATCCGGTCGCCGCCCGCACCAGGGAAGGCGCCAACGACAGATAGAAACCGCCCACCGCCCAAGCCGCCAGGTTCAGCGGCAACACCAGCCATAGCGGCCGTCGCGCCTGCGGCGGCACATGCAAGGTTGGACGCAAGGACTGCCAGGCGCCGGGTTGCGGGCTGACACTTTCTCCCAGGCGCCAGAGATAGATCGCCTGTGCCAGAAACAGTCCCAGCAGTAGCCAATAGGTCAATTGCAGGGGCAACGGGGCGAACTCCGCCAGCAAGCCACACCCCAGTGCCCCGCAGGCCATCCCCAGCAAGGGCGCGACGCTGGTGATCAGCGGGCCTTGCCTGCGATCGAAGTCCAGCAGCGCGGCCCCCAGTACACTGGTGGCCATGCCCGTGGCGAATCCCTGGATCAACCGCGCCCCGATCAGCCAAGCGATGCTGTCGGCATTGATAAACAGCAGCATCGCCAGCACGTTGAGCAGCAGCGCCACGAAGATCACCGGTTTGCGTCCCAGGTAATCCGATAACGAGCCCACGGTCAGCAAGGCCGCCAGCAGACTGAAGGCGTACACGCCGAAGATCAGCGTGAGGATTGCCGGGGAAAACTGCATATGTTCCTGATAAAGGTGATACAACGGCGTCGGCGCGCTGGAGGCGGCGAGGAAACCGAGCAAGGTGATTGCCAGGAAGATCAGGCTGGCACGGGTCGAAGCTGGACGGGACATAGGCACACTCCGCAAAAGCTGGTCACAAAACATCAGCAAAAGCTAATTTTTTGCTTTTGCCGAGTGTGCAACCGACAGGCGCTTAAAGCAAATTCTTTGTGTTAAGGTCCGACCCATGGCTATTAAAGAAGGTTTACGCCCCGGCGGCAGAAGCGCCCGGGTCCAGGAATCGATTCATTCGGCTGTTCGCCAGTTGCTGCAAGAGCAGGACCGCGCGAGCCTGACCGTGCCGCAAATCGCCGCACGTGCCGGGGTGACGCCCTCCACTATCTACAGGCGCTGGGGCGATCTGCCGGCGCTGCTGGCCGATGTCGCCATTGCCCACATGCGCCCGGACACCGAACCGGCCAACACCGGCAGCCTGCGCGGCGACTTGCGAGCCTGGGCCGAGCAATACCTGGATGAAATGAGTTCCGAGCCCGGCCGCAACATGATGCGCGACATCCAGGCCTGCCCCACGCCCGGGCAGTGCGTGGGAATCATCAGTGCTCAATTGCAAATCATTCTGGATCGCTACCCCGACGAACCGAACCCTGGCATCGAGCGCTTGATCAACCTGGTGGTGGCGCCGACGGTGTTCCGCATCCTCTTTGCCAGCGAGCCGCTGGAGGTTGGGGAGTTGTATCGGTTGGTGGATATCGCGCTGGATCAGTAAGGCCGCCATCGCGAGCAGGCTCGCTCCCACATGGGTTCTGCGATGCGCCGCGCTTGTGTGCCAGGCTCAAACCTGTGGGAGCGGGCTTGCCCGCGAAGGCGTTGGGTCAGCAATGAATGCTTCGACTGACACACCGCTATCGCGAGCA
>NZ_JBKGGU010000042.1:0-14634 GCF_052042015.1 Pseudomonas sp. SMV71
GTCGGTGTCCCGGGCCTGACCCTGATGAACCGCTACATCAGCGGTGACAACGTGCACACCGCGACGGTCGACGATGGTAAGGAATGGGGGCGTGAAACCGAGCTGGCGTACACCGTGCAGAGCGGCGCGTTGAAAAGCCTCAATGTGAAATGGCGGAATTCGACGATGCGCCGGGATTTCAATGCTAATGAGTTTGATGAGAACCGGTTGATCGTGAGCTATCCGATCAGTTTATTGTAAGAGCCAGCAGCACGGGTGGCTGCACTACCGCTATCGCGAGCAGGCTCGCTCCCACAGGGTCCCAAGGTGGTCGCAGCCTCTGTGAACACCCCGAATCCAGTGTGGGAGCGAGCCCGCTCGCGATGGCGGCGATACATCCAACATCATCGCCAGCTGACCTACCGCTTTCGCGAGCAAGCCCGCTCCCACAGGGTCCCAAGGTGGTCGCAGCCTCTGTGAACACCCCGAATCCAGTGTGGGAGCGAGCCTGCTCGCGATGGCGGCGATACATCCAACATCATCGCCAGCTGACCTACCGCTTTCGCGAGCAAGCCCGCTCCCGCAGGGTCCCAAGGTGGTCGCAGCCTCTGTGAACACCCTGAATCAATTGTGGGAGCGAGCCTGCTCGCGATGGCGGCGATACATCCAACATCATCGCCAACTGACCCACCGCTTTCGCGAGCAAGCTCGCTCCCACAGTAATGCTGTTCACTTAAGTTTTTATCACTTGTCGTGGCGAGGGAGCTTGCTCCCGCTGGGCCGGTACGCGTTCGGGCGTAGCAGCCTCAAAAGCTTGGGACCGCTGCGCGCTCCAGCGGGAGCAAGCTCCCTCGCCACGGGGCGGTGACGTCCTTAGTGACGGTATTGCGCTCCCACAGGGGGATTTTGCGGGAAGCTTAAGTCCGTGACTCGACGCCCAACTCATCCCACACCGACTCAGCCAGGTGGAACGTGGCGTTGGCGGCAGGAATGCCGCAGTAGATCGCGCTCTGCATGATCACTTCCTTGATCTCGCTGCGGCTGACGCCGTTGTTGGCGGCGGCGCGCAGGTGCAGCTTGAGTTCTTCGTTGCGGTTCATACCAATCAGCATGGCGATGGTGATCAGGCTGCGGGTATGGCGTGGCAGGCCCGGGCGGGTCCAGATGTCGCCCCAGGCGTGGCGGGTGATCATCTCCTGGAATTCGCTGTTGAATTCACTCAGGGCATTGAGGCTGCGGTCGACGTGGGCATCGCCCAGCACCGCACGGCGTACCTGCATGCCTTCGTCGTAACGTTGTTTCTCGTCCACAGAAAACTCCTCAGGCGCCGAGCAGGAAATCCAGCACCCGCGCGCTGAATGCGGTACCGGCCTGGACATTGGAAAGGTGTGCGGCACGAAACTCGGCGTACTGCGCCTCGCTGACCCGCTCTTGAATAAAATGCCCGCCCGACGGCGGTGTCACTGCATCCTCGGTGCCTGCGATCACCAGCAGCGGTACACGGATCGATGACACCTGCTCACGAAAATCCGCATCACGCACCGCCGCACAGTTAGCGGCGTAGCCCTGGGGCGAGGTGGCGGCGAGCATGTCGGTGATTTTCCTGGCCTTCTCTGGATAAGCCTCGGCGAAGTCCGGGGTAAACCAGCGGGCAATCGAAGCATCGCGCAACGCAACCATCGCCGCCTGGCCGTCGCGCAGCACGGTCTCAATACGCGGGTTCCACACCGACGGATCACCGATCTTGGCCGCAGTGTTGCACACCACCAGTTTGTGCAAGCGTTCACCCGCGTTGATTCCCAGCCACTGACCGATCAAGCCGCCCATGGACAAGCCACAGAAATGCACCTTGTCGATGTCCAGGGCATCGAGCATCGCCAACACGTCGCCGCCCAGTTGCTCGATGCTGTAGGGCCCTTGCGTGACCAACGACCCGCCGTGACCCCGGGTGTCGAAACGCAGCACGTGAAAGTGCTCGCTGAACGCCGGGACCTGTTCGTCCCACATGTGCAGGTCGGTGCCCAACGAGTTGGATAGCACCAGCACCGGGGCGTCTTGCGGCCCGTCGAATCGATAGTTCAGTTCGCCCTCAGCGAGTTTGACGAATCCCACAACAATCTCCTTTCAGGCGTTAAAGGCAAGGTGTTCGGCCACCGCCCGGGCGACCCAGGTCTGGGCCTGGCCGAGGTAGTGGGCGGGGTTGAGCAGATGGTCAAGTTCGGCAGCGGACAACTGCGCGGTCACCTGGGGCTCACACCCCAGCACGTCGCGCAGATGTCGTTGCTCGGTGACAGCGCGCTTGCAGCATTGCTCCAGCAGATGGTGCGCCGTGTCGCGCCCCACCCGCTGGGCCAACACGATACTCACCGCTTCGGCCAGCACCAGGCCCTGGGTCAGGTCCAGGTTGCGGGCCATGCGCGCCGCGTCCACTTCCAGCCCATCGGCCAGTAGCCGCGCCTGTTGCAAGGCGCCGGACACCAGGCAGCAGATCTCCGGCAGGGTTTCCCATTCGGCGTGCCACAGGCCCAGGCTGCGCTCGTGTTCCTGTGGCATGGCACTGAACAGCGTCGACAACAAACCCGGCACCCGCGTCGCCGCGCTAATCAACACCGCCGCGCCCACCGGGTTGCGCTTGTGGGGCATGGTGGACGAACCGCCCTTGCCCGGCGCCGCCGGTTCGAACGCTTCGCCGGCCTCGGTCTGCATCAGCAAACTGATGTCGCGCCCCAGTTTGCCCAGGCTGCCGGCGATCAAGCCCAACACCGCGCCGAACTCCCCCAGCCGATCGCGCTGGGTGTGCCACGGCTGTTCCGGCAGGTTCAGTTGCAGCTCGTCAGCCAGCGCCTCGGCGATGGGCAAGGCTTGCTCACCCAAGGCGGCGAGCGTTCCGGAGGCGCCGCCGAATTGCAGCACGAGCAGGCGTGGCTTGAGTTCTTTCAGGCGCTGACGACTACGGGTGACCGCTCCCAACCAACCGGCGATTTTCATGCCCAGGGTCACTGGCGTCGCATGCTGCAACCAGGTGCGCCCGGCCAATGGCGTGGCCGCGTAGCGTTCGGCTTGACCGGCCAGGGTCTCCGCCAGTTGCGCCAGCTCGCCTTCGATCAATTCCAGCGCCCGACGCAATTGCAGCACCAGCCCGCTGTCCATGACGTCCTGGCTGGTGGCGCCCAAGTGCACATAACGCTCAGCCTCGGCGTCCTCGCTGGCGATGCGCTTGCCCAGTGCCTTGACCAGTGGGATGGCCGAATTGCCGGCGCTGGCAATCGCTTCGCCCAACGCTAAAAAATCGTACAGCTGGGCACGACAGGCTTTCTCGATCGATGCCACCGCACCGTGGGGAATCAACCCCACCCGCGCCTCCGCCCGGGCCAGCGCGGCCTCGACATCCAGCATCGCCTGGACCCGCCCCGCGTCACAGAACACCTCGCGCATGTCGCGGGCGGTGAAGTAGGCATCGAACAGCTGATTGCCCGGTCGTTCGTTCATAAACAATCCTTCGGAATGTGAATGCTCTTGTGGCGAGGGAGCTTGCTCCCGCTGGGCTGCCTAGCAGCCCTTTTTGTGAGCGCTTCGCACTGGAGCGCCAGCCCGGTCAAGCGGGAGCAAGCTCCCTCGCCACATGAATCAAACAAGCCTTGAGTGAACAGGTGAGTCAAAGGTCGTGATGCAAATACGCCGGTTGCTTGGGCAGGCGCAGGCTGAACAGGAACGCCACCACCATCATCGCCGTGACATACCAGTAAAAGGCATTTTCCATGCCCTGGGCTTTCAGGCTCAGGGCAACGTACTCGGCCGAACCGCCAAATACCGCGTTCGCCACCGCGTAAGCCAACCCTACCCCCAGCGCCCGCACTTCGGGTGGAAACATTTCGGCTTTCACCAGGCCACTGATGGAGGTGTAGAAACTGACGATCGCCAACGCGAGGGTGATCAAAATGAACGCCAGGAACGGGCTGCTGATGCTCTTGAGTGTCAGCAGGATCGGCACCGTGCACAACGCCCCCAGGGCGCCGAACCAGAGCATGGAGTTACGCCGGCCGATCCGGTCGGCGAGCATGCCGAACAGCGGCTGCATGCACATGTACAGGAACAGCGCGCCGGTCATGATGTAACTGGCGGTCTTGGCATGCAGCCCGGCGGTGTTCACCAGGTATTTCTGCATGTAGGTGGTGAAAGTGTAGAAAATCAGCGAGCCGCCGGCGGTGTAGCCCAGCACCGTGACAAACGCGGCCTTGTGGTCGCGAAACAGCGCGCCGATGCTGCCGGCGTCCTTGTTCTCACGCATTTCCTTGCTGCTGGTTTCCTTCAGGGAACGACGCAGGAACAGCGAGATCAACGCCGCCACCGCGCCGACCACGAACGGGATCCGCCAGCCGTAGGCGCGCAGTTCGTCTTCGTTGAGGAACTGTTGCAGGATCACCACCAGCGATACCGCCAGCAACTGACCGCCGATCAGCGTCACGTACTGGAACGAGGCAAAGAAACCGCGCTGCCCCTTGAGGGCGACCTCGCTCATGTAGGTGGCGGTGGTGCCATATTCGCCGCCCACCGACAGGCCTTGCAGCAAGCGTGCAAGCAACAGCAGCACCGGCGCCCAGACGCCGATGTCCTTGTAGGTGGGCAGGCAGGCGATGAGCAACGAGCCGAAGCACATCATCAGCACCGAGATCATCATCGAATTCTTGCGCCCGTGACGGTCCGCCACCCGGCCGAAAATCCAGCCGCCAATAGGGCGCATCAGGAAGCCGGCGGCGAACACCCCGGCGGTGTTGACCAGTTGTACCGTGGGGTTGTCCGACGGGAAGAATGCCGGGGCGAAATAGATCGCGCAAAACGCATAGACGTAGAAGTCGAACCATTCGACCAGGTTACCGGATGAAGCGCCGACGATGGCGAAGATGCGCTTGCTGCGCTCTTCGCCGGTGTAGTGGCTGGTTGGGGTGGTCATGGATTATTCACTCATTGGGGACTGACAAAGTCTAGACACACTTCGTAACAGTCCCGTTCCACAGACAGGCTTTGCCTGTACTGACGTCATCGCGAGCAGGCTCGCTCCCACAGGGTTCATACCCTTCTCCTGTAGCTCTGCGGTTTCCTGTGGCGAGGGAGCTTGCTCCCGCTGGCTTGCGCAGCAAGCCCAAAACCGGCGACCCGGTGTATCAGGATGACCTCGTTGCCAAGTTTGCGACTGCTGCGCAGCCGAGCGGGAGCAAGCTCCCTCGCCACAGAAAAATTCATGGCTCAGTAGTCGAAGAACACCGTCTCGGCATCCGTACCCTGCAACACCACATTCCACTGGTACACACCCGACACATCAGGCTTGGTCACCAGGGTCGCACGGCGCTCTTCGGGCACGCAGCTCAGCAGCGGATCAGTTTCATTGGCCTGCTCGCCGTCGAAGTAGATGCGCGTCAGCAGATGCTTGACCAGCCCGCGCGCGAACACCAGCACCACCAGGTGCGGCGCCTGGGTCGCGCCGTTCAGGCCCGGTACGCTCCCCGGCTTGATGGTGGTGAAGCGAAAGCGCCCTTCGGCGTCCACCGGCACCCGGCCGAAGCCATCGAAATGCGGGTCCAGGGGTTTGTCCTGTTCGTCCTCGGGATGGGCGTATTTACCGGCGGCGTTGGCCTGCCAGACTTCCAGCATCGCGTCGTTGACGAACTCCCCGTTGCCGTCAATCACCTGCCCGGTGATCGCCACGCGCTCGCCAAGGGTCTGGGGAACGGTCAGGTCTTCGCGGTTCAGCCAGGTCAGGCCGATGTGATAGTAAGGGCCGACGGTATGGGATGTAGTGGCGGTGAGCGTCATCTTATTTCTCCATCGGCGTGGCATCGCGGCCGCGCAAGACGATGTCCCAGCGGTAACCGAGGGCGTAGTGAGGGACGGTTTTTTCCAGGTCGAAGCTGGCGATCAGGCGTTCCTTGGCGCTTGTGTCCGGTACGCAGTTGTAGATCGGGTCGTAGGCCAGCAACGGATCCCCAGGAAAATACATCTGCGTCACCAGGCGCGTCAGGATACTCGGCCCGAACAGTGAGAAATGGATATGCGCCGGGCGCCAGGCGTTGTGGTGATTGCCCCACGGGTACGCGCCGGGCTTGATGGTCTGGAACTGATACCAGCCATCGGCATCGGTGACGGTGCGACCGGTGCCGGTAAAGTTCGGGTCCAGGGGCGCGTCATGCTTGTCGCGGTCATGGTGGTAGCGCCCGGCGGCGTTGGCCTGCCAGATCTCCACCAGGATGCCCGGCACCGGCTGGCCGTTCTCGTCCAGCACGCGCCCGTGAATGATGATCCGCTCGCCCAGCGGCTCGCCGGCATGCTGGGCGGTCAGGTCATTGTCCTTCTCCTGCACGCGGTCGGCACCTACGGTCGGGCCGGTAATTTCCGACAGCGAATGGGGCAAGAACACCAACGGCTTGGACGGCGAGCGCAGGTTGGTGGACTGGTACGGCGGATGCAGATACTCCGGCTGGGTGCCCGCCTGAGGGCGACGATAACCAGGCTTGTCAGTCATGAAGCATTCCTCGGTTCTTATTAGTGGTGCGACACGTCAGACGCGTTCTATGGCCAGCGCCAGGCCCTGGCCGACGCCGACACACATGGTCGCCAAGCCTTTTTTGCCGCCGGTCTTTTCCAAATGATGCAACGCGGTCAGCACCAGCCGCGCCCCGCTCATGCCCAGCGGATGGCCGAGGGCGATGGCGCCACCGTTCGGGTTGACCTGCGGCGCGTCGTCCGCCAGCCCAAGGTCGCGCAGCACCGCCAGGCCCTGGCTGGCAAAGGCTTCGTTGAGTTCGATCACATCAAAGTCGGCGACGGCCAGGCCCAAGCGCTCGGTGAGCTTGCGCACCGCCGGCACCGGGCCGATGCCCATCACTCGCGGCGCCACGCCGGCACTGGCCATGCCCAGGACTTTGCCGCGTGGCGTCAGGCCGTGTTTTTTCACTGCCTCGGCCGAAGCCAGGATCAGCGCCGCCGCGCCGTCGTTGACGCCCGACGCGTTGCCGGCGGTGACGGTTTTGTCAGGGCCGTTGACTGGCTTGAGTTTGCTTAAGGTTTCCAGAGTAGTGTCGGCGCGGGGATGCTCGTCCTGCTCGACCAGGGTTTCGCCTTTCTTGTGGGCGATTCGCACCGGGACGATTTCCTCGGCGAAGAAACCACTGGCCTGGGCCGCTGCCGCACGCCGTTGGCTGCGCACGGCGAACGCGTCCTGGTCGGCGCGGGAGACCGCGTAGTCGTCAGCCACGTTGTCCGCGGTCTGCGGCATGGCGTCCACCCCGTACTGGGCTTTCATCAGCGGATTGATGAAGCGCCAGCCGATGGTGGTGTCTTCCAATTTCATGTTGCGCGAAAACGCGGCGTCGGCCTTGCCCATCACAAAAGGTGCGCGGGACATCGATTCCACACCGCCGGCAATCGCCAATTCCATCTCGCCGCTGGCGATGGCGCGGAACGCAGTGCCGATGGCGTCCATGCCCGACGCGCAGAGGCGGTTGAGGGTCACGCCGGGAATGCTTTCCGGCAGGCCCGCCAGCAGCAGTGCCATGCGCGCAACGTTGCGGTTGTCTTCACCGGCCTGGTTGGCGCAACCGAGGAACACCTCGTCCACAGCGCTCCAGTCCACCGACGGGTTGCGCTCCATCAGCGCCTTGATCGGCACCGCGGCCAGGTCATCGGCGCGCACACCGGACAAGCCGCCGCCGAAGCGGCCGATGGGGGTCCGAATCGCATCACAGATATATACGTCGCGCATCACGCTTCTCCCGGGGCCTGGCCGTGGGCCGCTGCGGTGCGAGCTTCGAGGTCACGCAAGGCGCGCAGCTCCACTTCGGTCGGCTCGGCCGTGGTTTGCACCTGGTCGGCGAAACGGATCGCCCACCCGGTGGCAGCAATGACTTGCTCGCGGGTCACGCCGGGGTGCAGCGAAGTGACCACGAATTCATGGGTGCCGGCCTCCGGTTCCATGATGCACAGGTCGGTGATGATGCCCACGGGACCTGCGCCCGGTAGCCCGAGGCGTTTGCGTGAATCGCCGCCTTCGCCGTGACCGACCGAGGTGATGAAATCCAGCTTGTCGACAAACGAACGGGCCGACTGCTTGAGGATGATCAGCACGCTCTTGGCGGAACCGGCGATTTCCGGCGCACCACCGGCCCCCGGCAGGCGGACTTTCGGCTGATGATAGTCGCCCACTACGGTGGTGTTGATGTTGCCAAAACGGTCGACTTGCGCCGCGCCGAGGAAACCGACGTCGATACGCCCGCCCTGCAACCAATAGCGAAAAATCTCACCAGTCGGCACCACGGTGTCGGCGGTTTCCGCCAGCTCACCGTCACCGATGGACAACGGCAGGACGCTGGGCTTGGCACCGATCGGACCGGACTCGTAGATCAGCACAACATCGGGTGACGAGGTCAGCCGAGCCAGGTTGGCGGCTTTCGACGGCAGGCCGATGCCGACAAAGCACACTGCGTTGTTTTTCAAGCGACGGGCCGCGGCGACGGTCATCATTTCGTTGGTGGAGTACGTCATTGTTTCGCCTCCGCGGCGGCAGCCAGCCTGGCCTGGAATTCACTGAAGTCTCGGGTGCCGTGGATGTATTCGTCGATCCAGGCAGTAAAGGTCTGACGGTCGCGGGCGATAGGGTCCCACGCCTGGTAGAAGCGGTTGTCACGCTCGGTGTAGCCGTGGGCGTAGGACGGGTGCGCACCGCCCGGGACGTGACACACCGCGCTCAGGGCCCAGGTCGGCAATACGCAGGCGTTCATTGGCGCGTTCAGGTCGTCGACGATTTCTTCCACGGTGACGATGCAGCGTTTGGCGGCCAGGACGGCTTCCTTTTGCACGCCGAGGATGCCCCAGAGCAACACGTTGCCCTTGCGGTCGGCTTTCTGGGCATGGATCACGGTGATGTCCGGGCGCACCGACGGCACGGCGGCCAGGACCTCCCCGGTGAACGGACAGGTCACGCTTTTGATCAGCGGGTTGACCTTGGGCAGGTCGGAGCCGGCGTAGGCCCGCAACACCGCGAACGGCAGGCCCGAAGCCCCGGCGACGTAGGCATTGGCCAAGTCGGCATGGCTGTGCTCCTCGATCTCCAGCGGGTGCGGCCATTGCTTCTCCACGGCATCACGCAGACGGTGCAGCGAACCCACGCCTGGGTTGCCACCCCAGGAGAAAATCAGCTTGCGGGCACAACCTGCGCCGATCAACTGGTCGTAGATCAGGTCGGGAGTCATGCGCACAAGCGTCAGATCCTTCTTGCCCTGGCGAATGATCTCGTGACCTGCCGCCGTAGGAATCAGGTGAGTGAAGCCTTCGAGCGAGACGGTATCGCCGTCGTTGACGAACTGCTTCACCGCGTCGTGCAGCGAAAGGATTTCAGCCATGGGCAGGCTCCGTATTCCAGTAGACCGACATGAAGAAAAAGGCGCGAGGAGAAGCGCCGGAGTCACTGAAGATTAAGCTGGGGCAACGGGCCGAACAATCCGATAATCGACTGAGTGTTCGGTTATCGAACGGATTGTTGTTTGGCTAACGATTTCTTCAGATGAGGTGGAAACCCCTGTGGGAGCGAGCCTGCTCGCGATGGCGTCCTGCCTGCCCCCAAATGAATGCCTGACACACCGCTATCGCGAGCAGGCTCGCTTCCACAGGAGGTGACCGCTGGAACTCAGGTTACAGGCTCAAGTCGCATCCGCATGGCTGACCACCCCCTTGATCACCACCGCCGTGGTCGCCAACGCAGCCGGGATGACCAAGGCTGTGAGCACCTGCTCGAAGTTCCAGCCCAAGCCCAGCAGGGTCGCGCCCATCCAGGCGCCCAGAATCGCACCGAAACGGCCGATGCCGAGCATCCACGACACTCCGGTGGCGCGGCCCTGGGTCGGGTAGAAGCGCGCGGCCAGGGAAGGCATGGCCGATTGCGCACCGTTGACGCACATGCCGGCCACCAGCACCAGCGTCGCGAGCAGCGTGATGTGCCCCAGGCTCTGCCCGACCGCGTAGGCAAACAGCCCGGCCAGCAGATAGAAAAGGCCGATGACCTTGTGCGGGTTGAATCGGTCCATCGCCCAACCCACGCCCACCGCACTCAACACGCCACCGAATTGAAACAACGCACCGATAAACGCCGCCTGCTCCATGCTCGCACCGCTGTCGCGCATCAGGGTCGGCAACCAGCTGGTCAGCAGGTATACGATCACCAGGCCCATGAAATAGGTCAGCCACAGCAGCAGGGTGCCGGCGCTGTAGGTCCCGGAAAAAATAACCGCCAGCACGTTACGGGCCTTTACGGTGTTCTGTTCCGGTACGCTGAAGCTCGCCGCCCGGGCAACCGTCTCCGGTTCGATCGGCCCCAGGGTCCTGCGCACTTTGTCAGTGCCACGATTGCGCACCACCAGGTAACGCGCCGACTCCGGCAGCCAGAACAACAGCACCACCGCCAGGATCAACGGCAGGATCCCACCGATCAGCAACAGGCTGTGCCAGCCGAACGCCGGGATCAACTTGGCGGAAATGAACCCGCCGCCCGCCATGCCCAGGTTGAAGCCACAGAACATGCTGGTGACCAACAGGGATTTCTTGCGCTCCGGGGTGTACTCGGACAGCAAGGTGGTGGCGTTCGGCATTCCGGCGCCCAAACCCAGGCCAGTGAGGAACCGCAGCACCAGCAGTTGATCGACGTTGGTGCTGTAGGCCGAGGCCAGGCTGAAGGCGCCGAACAGCAGGACCGCGCCTACCAGTACGACTTTTCGTCCAAAGCGGTCAGCCAACGGGCCGGAGCCCAGTGCGCCAAAGACCATGCCGATCAGCGCGGCACTCATCACCGGCCCGAGGCTGGCGCGGTCGATGCCCCAGTCCTGGGACAAGGCGGGCGCGATAAAGCCCATGGCTGCGGTGTCGAGGCCGTCGAGGAACACAATCAGGAAACAGAGGATCACCACCCGCCATTGGTAGCGGGAAATCGGCCGGGTGTTGATGAAGGACTGCACATCGAGGCAATTGCCTACGGAGGTCTGGGGCTGGTTCATCGGGGCTCTCATTATTATTGTGTAGGTCGTCCTCCGTCAGCCAACAGGCTCGGGTGACGCTGCCGCGACATTAATGACGCCAGACGAAGACCGTCAATTCGCCAACGGCGACTGTGTGCGTTTATCGAACAGCTTAAGTGAACAGCTGCGCGCTCAGGTCGCGACTGGCCCCCAGCAGGCCTGGCAGAAAGCGCTGTTCCAGCTCGTTGCGGCTGACCCGTCCGGCGTGGGTACTGACATTGAGCGCGGCGACCACCTGACCGGAAGCGTCATACACCGGCACGGCAATCGAACGCAGGCCCTGCTCCAATTCCTGGTCGACGATGCACCAGCCTTGTTCACGCACTTGTTGCAGGCATTCGAGCAGCGCTTCAGGGGTGTGCAGGGTCCGGCTGGTCTTGGCTTGCAGATCGGCATGGTCGAGGTAGTCACGCAGCGAGGCATCGTCCAGGGCCGCCAGGAGGATCCGCCCCATGGACGTGCAATAAGCCGGCAACCGCCCTCCCACCGACAGGTCCACCGAAATCAGCCGCTGGGTGGTGGCGGACCGGGCGATATAGAGGATGTCGTCACCTTCGAGGGTGGCCATATTGCAGGCTTCGTGCAGCTGCTCGCTCATGCGGTCCAGGTATGGCTGTGCGGACACGGCCAAGGGTGTCGACGACAGATAGGCGTGACCGAGGGTCAGCACTTTGGGCAAGAGTGAATAGGTGCGTCCGTCGGTGGTGGCGTAGCCCAGTTTGATCAAGGTATGCAGGCAACGTCTGACGGCGGCGCGGGGAATTTCCGTGCGATGGCTGATCTGGGCGATGGTCAGGTGCCGCTTGCGCTCCTGGAAGGCCTGGACCACTGCCAGTCCGCGGGCCAGGGAAGTCATGAAATCCGGATCGCCGGTCAGCGCCTGGATTCGCTTGGCCGGCGAGGCAACGATCGGGGGCGCCACGGAAGTAAAGGCATTGCGCAGTTGGTCGTTCATGTCTGATCTTTTCCCGGGTACGGCAGCTATTACAAGCGGCTGCCCACCCACAGACAAGGGCTCGACCGCCAACAGCGTTCGATTATCGAACCGGCAGCCGATAATCGCAATCCACGGAACCGACGGTCGCTGCCCATCGTGGAACCGGCTATTTAACAAGTTGAACCGGATTTGACTGTTGGGTTGAACTTGTCCAGTTCAGTGCCATCTTCTAATAGACAGGAACGGTTGTAACCGGATCTGATGATTACAGTTGCATGAATAAATATTGATTCACACACCAACGGACATACCTGTTTTTTCCCGATAGTGTTATTCAGCCGGACCGCTATAATGCGCTTCAGTACGGTACGATCAATCGACCGCCTCCGTGCGCAGCCACTGTAGTGGTTTTACAGTGCCCCTGTATGGCAACAACACGAAGCCCTGATGCTACGTCAGCTGTCAGCTCTGGTGCCGTGGCCGTCTGCATGCCCACATGCAGTGCGTATCACCAGAATCAAATTCGACTTAGTTAGGTACAACTGTGACGAAAGAAGAACTGCGCGCGGAACTTGAGCGCCAGGAACAACGTTACAAGGAAGTTTACGGCGGGGAGATCACCACCTACGCCGCGCAACCTGAACCGGAACGCAAACCCTGGCGCAAACGCGCCACCGTTCAGGACCAGGCCTTTACCCAGGAACTGCAGAAGATGGAAAAGGAACTCAGAGCCGAAGAGCATTGATATGCCGGCCAGTTTCTTGTGAAACGGTAGCCGGCCGCCATCCAGGCCGGAAACCGAGACGGACGCCCGCCACGAGCGGGCCGCGCCTTCGCTCTGTCCGGCACAGGGAACCGATCTTGTCTGATGCCCTTCTCAGATATTTCACACAATTGTTTAGGAGGCGTCTGAGCCCTCCTCCGATCCGCTCCGTTGCGCTTTCGGCCCCTGAATCAAAGGCTTGCGCCCCTCGCGCAAACGCTCGCCTCCCAGGGTTTCCTACAAATTATTTCATTGAAGGATGTTACCGATGAGCAGGCAGTGCATCGATTACCGAGGTTTTCTGGCATAATCGCGCCCCCTTATGACCGGGTCAGAAAACCTTCATGATCGATTTATTCAGCGGACTGGATGCTTGGGTGCTTGTGAGCCTCTTGCTCGCCCTGGCTTTTGTCCTCGCCTTCGAGTTCATCAACGGCTTTCATGACACCGCTAACGCGGTTGCCACTGTTATCTACACCAAAGCCATGCCGCCGCACCTGGCGGTGTTCTTTTCCGGTGTGTTCAATTTCCTCGGCGTGCTGCTGGGCGGCGTGGGGGTGGCGTATGCCATCGTTCACCTGTTGCCGGTGGAACTGCTGATCAATGTGAACACCGGACACGGGCTGGCCATGGTGTTTTCGCTGCTTGCAGCGGCCATCACCTGGAACCTGGGCACCTGGTACTTCGGTATCCCGGCGTCAAGTTCCCACACGCTGATCGGTTCGATCCTCGGCGTCGGCCTGGCCAATGCGCTGATCAACGATATCCCGTTGGCCGACGGGGTGAACTGGCAGAAGGCGATCGATATCGGCGCCTCCCTGGTGTTCTCGCCCATGGCCGGCTTCCTGATCGCCGCCCTGGTGCTGATCGGCCTTAAATGGTGGCGTCCGCTGTCCAAGATGCACAAGACGCCGGAGCAGCGCCGCAAGATCGACGACAAGAAACACCCGCCGTTCTGGAACCGCCTGGTGCTGGTGATCTCGGCCATGGCCGTGAGTTTTGTCCACGGCTCCAACGATGGCCAGAAAGGTATCGGCCTGATCATGCTGGTGCTGATCGGCATCGTGCCTGCCCAGTTCGTACTTGACCTGAACAGCACCACCTATCAGATCGAGCGGACCCGCGACGCGACCCTGCACCTGAGCCAGTTCTACCAACGCAACAGTCAATCCCTGGGTGAGTTCCTGGCTCTGGGCAAAAGCGTGCCGGGCGACCTGCCGGAGAAATTCCGTTGCAACCCGCAGCAGACCGAACCGACCATCAATGCCCTGCTCGATACGCTCAAAGGCGTGGCGGACTACCATTCGCTGCCGGCGGAAAGCCGTATCGAAGTGCGTCGCTACCTGCTCTGCCTGGATGACACGGCGAAGAAGGTCGGCAAGTTGCCCGACCTGGCGGCCCGTGAGAAAGACGACCTGAACAAGCTGCGCAAGGACCTGACCGGTACTACCGAATACGCCCCGTTCTGGGTGATCCTGGCGGTCGCCCTGGCGCTGGGCCTGGGTACCATGGTCGGCTGGAAGCGCGTGGTGCTGACCATCGGCGAGAAAATCGGCAAGCAAGGCATGACCTACGCCCAAGGCATGTCGGCGCAGATCACCACGGCCTGCATGATCGGCATGGCGAATATCTTCAGCCTGCCGGTTTCCACCACCCACGTGCTGTCGTCGGGTGTAGCCGGCACCATGGTCGCCAACAAGAGCGGCCTGCAAGGTGGCACCGTGCGCAATATCCTGCTGGCCTGGGTACTGACCCTGCCAGCAACGGTGGCGCTGTCGGCCGGGCTGTTCTGGTTGGCATCCCTCGCGATCGGCAGCTGATTCCAAGCGGCTGACAAAAAAGGTGCGATCCTGATGGGTCGCACCTTTTTTTATGACCAAATATCAAACACCTGTGGG
>NZ_JBKGGU010000043.1:0-14031 GCF_052042015.1 Pseudomonas sp. SMV71
GATCACCGCCGGGGCTGAGTATTCATTCACAGGAGGATAGAAAAAATCTGTCCTCAGGCAGATAACCGGTAAGGCAAAGTGCTTGCAGAATGTTTGGAATACCATAATATGATATTCCATAGACCGCATGCTCCAGCCAAGCGCACCCGGCAGGGAACGCGCATTCAACCCGCCCTTGGCGCGGTCAGCCGCAAGACCCGATGAACATAAGCTCCCGATAAGTGGGCACAGATAAGCCCGCTCAATAAACACAACAATGAGGGCGTGAAAATGGTGTTGAAGAAAAGTGCAGTCGCCGTTCTTTTTGCGAGCCTGCTGAGCGTCGCCAGCCAGGCGTCGATGGCCGCTGAAAGCGTCAACTTCGTCAGTTGGGGCGGCAGTACCCAGGACGCGCAGAAGCAGGCCTGGGCCGACCCGTTCAGCAAGACCAGCGGCATCACCGTCGTCCAGGACGGCCCGACCGACTACGGCAAGCTCAAGGCCATGGTCGAAAGCGGCAACGTGCAATGGGATGTGGTCGATGTGGAAGCGGACTTCGCCTTGCGTGCAGCGTCCGAAGGCTTGCTCGAACCCCTGGACTTCTCGGTCATCCAACGGGACAGGATCGACCCGCGCTTCGTTTCCGATCATGGCGTCGGTTCGTTCTACTTCTCTTTCGTTCTCGGCTACAACGAAGGCAAGCTCGGTTCCGGCAAGCCACAGGACTGGTCCGCACTGTTCGACACCAAGACCTATCCCGGCAAACGCGCCCTGTACAAGTGGCCGAGCCCTGGCGTGCTGGAGCTGGCCCTGCTGGCCGATGGCGTACCGCAAGACAAGCTCTATCCACTGGACCTGGACCGCGCCTTCAAGAAACTCGACACCATCAAGAAAGACATTGTCTGGTGGGGCGGCGGCGCCCAGTCCCAGCAACTGCTCGCGTCCGGCGAAGCCAGTATTGGTCAGTTCTGGAACGGCCGCGTCTACGCCCTGCAACAGGACGGCGCACCCGTGGGCGTAAGCTGGAAGCAGAACCTGGTCATGGCCGATATCTTGGTCATTCCAAAGGGGTCGAAGAACAAGGCCGCTGCCATGAAGTTCCTGGCCAACGCCAGCAGCGCTAAGGGCCAGGCCGATTTTTCCAACCTGACCGCTTATGCGCCGGTCAACGTCGACAGCGTCGCACGCCTGGACTCTGTGCTCGCTCCCAACCTGCCGACCGCCTACGCCAAGGATCAGATCACGCTTGATTTCGCGTACTGGGCCAAGAACGGTCAGGACATCGCGACACGGTGGAACGAATGGCTGGTCAAATGAAAATGTCGGCAACGGCAACCCAACACACCGGCGCCGCCGGTGTGGCAACCGCCAAGGCAGTCGCCACACAAACCCCGTCGCTGGCCCAGCGCTGGCGCGGGGTCGGCAACCTGGCCCCGGCTCTGCTGTTTTTAGGCCTGTTCTTCCTGGCGCCACTGATCGGCCTGCTGCTGCGCGGCGTGCTGGAGCCAGTCCCGGGGCTTGGCAACTATGAACAACTGTTCGCCAACTCGGCTTATGCCCGGGTGCTGTTCAACACCTTTTCGGTGGCCGGGCTGGTGACTCTGTTCAGTCTGTTGCTGGGCTTCCCCCTGGCCTGGGCAATCACGCTGGTACCTCGTGGCTGGGGGCGCTGGATCCTCAACATCGTGCTGCTGTCGATGTGGACCAGCCTGCTGGCCCGCACCTATTCCTGGCTGGTGCTGTTGCAAGCCTCCGGGGTGATCAACAAGGCCCTGATGGCGCTGGGCATCATCGACCAGCCACTGGAGATGGTGCACAACCTCACCGGCGTAGTGATCGGCATGAGCTACATCATGATTCCGTTCATCGTCCTGCCGTTGCAGGCGACCATGCAGGCCATCGACCCGATGATCCTGCAGGCGGGCTCCATCTGCGGCGCCAGCCCGTGGACCAACTTCTTCCGGGTGTTCCTGCCGCTGTGCCGGCCGGGGCTATTCTCCGGCGGACTGATGGTGTTCGTGATGTCCCTGGGTTACTACGTGACGCCGGCCCTGCTGGGCGGCGCACAGAACATGATGCTGCCCGAGTTCATCATCCAGCAGGTGCAATCGTTCCTCAACTGGGGCCTGGCCAGCGCCGGCGCCGCGTTGCTGATCGTCATCACGCTGGTGCTGTTCTACTTCTACCTGAAGCTCCAGCCGGAATCCCCGGTCGGCGCCAGTCACGCGAGGTAAACCGTCATGCTCCTGACTCCCAATGCCATGAGCCGGCGCATGCGCTTCGGTCTGTACGCCACCACCGGTCTGATCGGACTGTTCCTGCTGCTGCCGATCGTGTTCATCGTGTTGCTCTCGTTCGGCTCGTCCCAGTGGCTGGTCTTCCCGCCACCGGGCTGGACGTTCAAATGGTACGGCCAGTTCTTTTCCAACCCGGACTGGATGAACGCCGCGTTGACCAGCCTCAAGGTCGCCCTGCTGACCACGGTTTGCGCGGTAGCACTGGGGTTGCCGACGGCATTTGCCCTGGTGCGTGGACGCTTCCCTGGTCGGGAAATGCTCTACGGCCTGTTCACCCTGCCGATGATCGTGCCGCTGGTGATCATCGCCGTGGCGGTGTATGCGCTGTTTCTCAAGCTCGGCTACACCGGGACGATGTTCGCATTCGTGGTCAGCCACGTCATCGTCGCGCTGCCGTTCACCATCATTTCGATCATCAACTCGCTCAAACTGTTCGATCAGTCCATTGAGGACGCCGCGGTGATCTGCGGTGCCTCGCGCCTGCAAGCGGTGTTCAAGGTGACATTCCCGGCGATTCGCCCGGGCATGGTCGCCGGCGCCCTGTTTGCGTTCCTGGTGTCGTGGGACGAAGTGGTGCTGAGCGTGATGATGGCCAGCCCGACCCTGCAAACCTTGCCCGTCAAGATGTGGACCACCCTGCGCCAGGACCTGACGCCTGTGATCGCCGTCGCCTCGACGCTGTTGATCGGCCTCTCGGTACTCGTGATGGTGATCGCCGCCGCCCTGCGCCGGCGCAATGAAATCAGCGCCTGAGCGCCTAGGAGAAGACAATGAGTGCCGTCAAAGACCCCGCACAACAGAACAACAAGACCCTGGTCAGCCTGCGCAACCTGAACAAACACTACGGCGACTTTGCCGCCGTGGACGACATCTCCCTGGAGATTCAGGACGGTGAATTCCTGACCTTCCTCGGTTCCAGCGGCTCGGGCAAGAGCACCACCCTGTCGATGCTGGCCGGTTTTGAACCCCCCAGCAGCGGCGAAATCCTGGTGGACGGCAAATCGCTGGTCAACGTGCCGCCGCACAAGCGTGACATTGGCATGGTGTTCCAGCGTTACTCGCTGTTTCCGCACCTGTCGGTCCGGGACAACATCGCGTTCCCCCTGGCGATCCGCAAACTCGCCCCGGCCGAACGCGACCGCCGCGTCGACGCCATGCTCAAGCTGGTACAACTGGAGCAGTTCGCCCACCGCCGCCCTTCGCAACTCTCCGGCGGCCAGCAACAGCGCGTGGCGATTGCCCGAGCGCTGGTCTATGAGCCACGTATCCTGCTGATGGACGAACCCCTCGGCGCCCTGGACAAAAAGCTTCGGGAAGATTTGCAAGATGAACTGCGTCAGCTGCATCGGCGCCTGGGCATTACCATCGTCTACGTGACCCATGACCAGGAAGAAGCCATGCGCCTGTCCCAGCGCATCGCCATTTTCAGCCATGGCAAGATCGTCGGCCTCGGCAGCGGCTACGACCTCTACCAGAATCCACCGAATGCTTTCGTCGCGTCGTTCCTCGGCAACTCCAACTTCCTCAAGCTCAAGGCCCAGGGCAATGCGGTGGCGACCTTCGAAGGCCAGTCATTGTCGATTCGCCTGACTGCCGGCCTGCAAACCGAGCAGGACGTGCTGCTGATGGTGCGCCCGGAAAAGGCCCTGGCGCTGAGCACCGAGCAGGCGGCGCAACAACCCTTGGCGGCAGGCTGGAACGAAGTGCCGGCCAAGGTCGTGGAAGTGCTGTTTCTCGGCGAAAGCCAGACCTGCAGCGTGGTGACGTCCGGCGGCACCGCCATGACCGTCAAGGCGCTCTCCGCCGCGGGCATGCCGCTCAAGGCCGGCGACCCGGTACGCGTGCGCTGGGCCACCGCCGACGCCTGCGTCTACACCCAATGGGCCGAAAGTGACCTGAACAAGGCCGCCGGGGCACACTGATCCCCTTCTGGCCCACTTCGATGGGCCGCCTCACAGATGTCACCCTCAAGGTCGCCGCAACGTCGGGTTGCGGCGGCCTTTTTTTGTTTGGTGATGGCTGAGTATCGGCCTTCAATCCCAGCGGCATGGGGGCTGAGCTTGCTTGCGATAGCGATGGGACCACTTGCATCGATACTGAATGGGCCGACGCCTTCGCGGGCAAGCCCGCTCCCACAGGTTTCCAGGGTGTATCTGAGAATTGTGAACACCCTCCCGCCTCCACAGTTTTGCACCCACCCAAACAAAAATGCCCGGCAAATAGCCGGGCATTCGATTAAACGGTGCTTGGATCAATCGGTGTAACCCAACCGCGCCGCCGCGCGCCGCTGGGCCTGGCCGCGGGTCGCCAGGCAGTAATAAAGCGGGCAGGTCACCAGCAACCCCACCAGCCACGACAGGTCGGCACCGTCCACCAGATTGGCGTAGGGCCCGACATACAGCGACGTGTTGGCAAACGGCAACTGCACGATGATCCCGATGAAGTACGCCACGATCGCATGCAGGTTGAAGCGCCCATAAATCCCGCCATCGGCCCGGAAGATCGAAGCGATGTCGTAATGGCCACGCTTGATCACATAGAAGTCGATCAGGTTGATCGACGCCCACGGCACCAGCACCAGCAACAACGCCAGGATCAAGCCGATGAACTGCGAAATGAAGTCCGCCGAAGCCCCCAGCGCCACCACGCAGCAGCCTGCCAGTACGCCGCTGGACAACACCACTCGAACCTTGACGCTTGGCGTCCACTGACTGACGAAGGTCTGGATCGAGGTGATGATCGAGAGTACCGCACCATACAGATTCAAGGCGTTGTGGCTGATGATATTGAGCAGGAACAGCACCATCAGGATAGGCCCCAGCCAACCGGTGGACTGCTTGACCGCCGCCATCGCTTCCGTGCCTTCCGGCGTAGCAAGCACGGCCACCGCGCCGAAGGCAAACGACAGGATGGTGCCCAGTGTCGCTCCCAGGTAGGTGGCCAGAAATGGACGGGCGAAGCCGATATCCGCCGGCAGGTAACGCGAGTAGTCAGAAACGTAAGGCGAGAAGCTGATCTGCCAGATGATCCCCAGCGAAACCGTGGCCAACCAGCCGGACAGATTGAAGCCTCCGCGGGTGAAAAAATCCGCCGGCAAGTCATGGGCGAAAATGTAGAAGAATCCGGCGAACAAGGCCCCGCCCATCACCCACGTGCCGATGCGGTTGAGGGTATGGATGAACCGATAGCCGATCACCCCGATGGCCGTGGCACCGAGGGCACCCATCAGGATACTGGCCGGGACCGGCACCGACGGCGCGATGCCAACGATGGATTTGCCCGCCAGGACGATGTTGGAAATAAAAAAACCGACGTAGATCAGCGCCGCGAAGAACACGATCAACAACGCGCCGTAGCGACCGAATTGGCCGCGACTCTGGACCATCTGGGGGATCCCCATGCGCGGTCCCTGGGCTGACGCTAGAGCAATCACCAATCCGCCTATCAAGTGCCCCAAGGCAATCGCCAGCAACCCTCGCAACAGATCGAGATGGAACACTTGGACCACCATGGCCCCGGTGACGATAGGCAGCGGCGCGATATTGGTGCTGAACCATAGGGTGAACAGGTCGCGGGCCTTTCCGTGGCGTTCTGCGAGAGGAACGTAATCGACCGTGTGGTTCTCGATCAACGGGTCTTGCCGGGACATCTGGGACATATGCATGAACTCGAGTTTGTCTGTTCTTATCTTTGTATGAAGCCAAACCGGAGGCACTCTAGGCGCCCCTCAGATGAACACCATATTATGGTATTCCAACACTTTCACAAGACTGATCAGCTCTTTCGGAGCCTGACTGATCCGCTCTTTGGCCCGACCGTCCTGACAACTCCCCCCGTAATCATTGGCTAAAAACGCTAAGAATGACGTTCATCGATTCACCGAAAAAGACCTTGCAATGAATGTATTACGGTATACCATCAGACCTACAAATCTAAAAAACCGGATCACACGAGGACCGCGCAATGATCGACGCCGCCATCTATAAACAAGTCCTGGGTTCGTTTCCCTCCGGTGTGACGGTAATCACCACGCTGGACGAGGATGGCCAGATCGTCGGCCTGACTGCCAGCGCGTTCAGCTCACTGTCCATGGACCCGGCCCTGGTGCTGTTCTGCCCGAACTACAGCTCCGATTCTTATCCGGTCCTGATCAAGAACAAACGCTTTGCCATCCATGTACTGTCTGCCGGTCAGCAAAGCGAGGCCTATGCTTTTGCTCGCAAGGGCAAGGACAAGGCCCAAGGTATCGAGTGGACATTGAGCGCCCTGGGCAACCCGATCCTGGCGAACGCCACAGCGGTGATCGAGTGCGAACTGTGGCGCGAATACGAAGGGGGGGACCACGCGATTATGGTGGGTGCCGTGAAAAACCTCATCGTGCCTGAGCAGTGCACCAGCCCTCTGGTCTACTGCAACGGCAAGATGGGGGCACTGCCCGTTCCGGCCTGACGGACTGATAGAAACAATTTGTAGATATTTCGTATTATGGTATACCAATAATAATCTGCCAGGCCGCCGTGCCGATAACCCGCGCGGCCTTGCGAGAACATCCAAGAGCCCCGCGCTCTTCCCAGGCATCAGGTCTGCAAACGACAGGCCGCCAACAAAAAGATCCGAGGTAAGCGTCATGAAATTCTCGCTGTTCATACACATGGAACGTTGGGACGAAAGCGTCAGCCACCGCCAGTTGTTCGAAGATCTGACCGAACTGACCCTGCTGGCCGAAGCCGGCGGTTTCAGTACCGTGTGGATCGGCGAACACCACGCCATGGAATACACCATCTCGCCCAGCCCGATGCCGCTACTGGCTTACCTCGCCGGCAAGACCACTACCATTCACCTGGGCGCTGGCACCATCATCGCGCCGTTCTGGCACCCGTTGCGGGTGGCCGGTGAATGCGCGTTGCTGGACGTGATCAGCAATGGCCGCATGGAAGTCGGTCTGGCCCGGGGCGCCTACCAGGTCGAGTTCGACCGCATGGCCGGCGGCATGCCGGCTTCGGCCGGTGGCCAGGCCCTGCGGGAAATGGTTCCGGTAGTCCGTGCCCTGTGGCAGGGCGACTACGCCCACGACGGCGAGATCTGGAAATTCCCGACCTCCACCAGCGTGCCCAAGCCGATCCGCAAGCCGCACCCGCCGATGTGGATTGCCGCCCGCGACCCGGACTCCCACAACTTCGCGGTTGCCAACGGCTGCAACGTCATGGTCACGCCATTGATGAAGGGCGACGAAGAAGTCCTGGACTTGAAGAACAAGTTCCAGGCGGCCCTGGACAACAACCCTGACGTGCCACGCCCGCAACTGATGGTGTTGCGTCACACTCACGTGCATTCGACGGACAACCCCGAGGGCTGGAAAGTCGGTGCGCAGGCGATCGCCAGGTTCTACCGCACTTTCGACGCCTGGTTCGGCAACAAGCAAACCCCGGTCAATGGCTTCCTGGCGCCCAGCCCCGAGGAAAAGTTCGCCGGTCGTCCGGAGTTCGAACTGGAGAGCCTGCACAAGACCGCCATGATCGGCACGCCGGAAGAAATCATTCCGCGCATCAAGTACTACCAGGAACTGGGCGTCGACGAGTTCAGCTTCTGGTGCGACAACAGCCTGCCTCACGCCGAGAAGAAAAAGTCTCTGCAATTGTTCATCGAGCATGTAGTGCCGGCGTTTCGCTGAGCCGCGATGAGTCGCCAGCGTTGGCGAGCAAGCTCCCACATTGGCTTTAGGTGTACGCAGCCTTTGCATACACCGTCTGACCCTGTGGGAGCGGGCTTGCCCGCAAAGACGGCGGCACATTCAACATCTTCATGACAGACACGCCGCTTTCGCGGGCAAGCCCGCTCCCACAAGTGTCCCCGTTGGGCATGCGGGAGCGAGGCCATTGGCGAAGCGCACGGCGCGGCGAACAGATGATGCCAAATATGACAATCTTCCCCACTACCCTGCCGTCGCCGATCACCACCGCTGTTCACCGCTGAAAAACCCCAATAACGTCTACCGCAACGGATCAACTCTGATTAAGGATGATGCGCGTGGGGGTTTATCGTCTGCTGTTGGCCTTGCTCGTGGCGATTTCGCACATGGGCGTGACATTCATGGGGTTCAACCCTGGCGTCGTTGCCGTGGTGTCCTTCCTGATCATCAGCGGCTTCGTGATGACTTCACTGATCGAACGCAACTACGGTACAGCCGGGCACATCGGCGTGTTCTACCTGGATCGGTTACTGAGGTTATATCCGCAGTTCCTGTTGTACTTCATCCTGTCCTGCCTGGTGATTCATTTCCTCCTGCCCGGAACGCCCCAGGCAGAGGCCCTGACGTTGGAAAACATCGTCACCAGCCTGCCGATCCTGCCGTTGGGTTTCTACATGTACGGCATCACCGTGCCCGAGATCCTGCCGCCTGGCTGGTCCCTGGGGCTGGAAATGTGTTTTTATCTGTTGATTCCGTTTCTCATCCTTTATCGGGCACGGGGTATCGCCTTTGCGCTGTCAGTGGCGATCTTTCTGGTTGCGGCCCTGGGCTACATCAATACTGACATCTACGGCTATCGCCTGCTGCCGGGTGTGCTGTTCATCTTCTTGTGCGGCAGCTATCTGTACCGGGCCAGGGCCAAAGGCCTGTGGATCGTGTCCATCACCACGCTCGTCGCGGCGCTGATGTTCGTGGCCATCGTTACGGGAGTCATTCCTCGACGACCGTTCAACGCGGAGGTGACCCTGGGTATCGTGCTCGGCCAGCCGGCGGTCTGGCTGCTCAGCCGGTTGAGGCACCGCCGGTGGGATGAGTTCCTCGGCAACATCAGCTACGGGGTTTTCCTCAATCACTTCGTGGTGATGTATGTATTGCGGGCGTTCTGGCCGGTGGAGTACAGCACTCTGATCATCACGGCAGTGCTGGTGCTGTCCTTCGTCTTGAGTGGCGTGTCGTATTACAGCATCGAACGGCCGGCGCTGAAGCTCCGTCACGCCCTGAGGGCAGGCGTTGGGCGCGACATCGTTAGGGGCACGCCGGCTTAAGGAAGACAACTGCAAACGAAAATGCCCGGGCTCAGATTCCGGGCATTTTTGTTCCAGCGCAGCGCGATCAGAACGTTACGCTGGCGCTCAGGCGTGCGGTGCGCGGCTCGCCGACGTTGACCTGCAGCTGGCTGCCGGTGGAGGACGGGTAGTATTGTTTGTCGAACAGGTTGTCCACGTTCAGTTGCAGAGAGGTCTTGTAGCCGAACACCGGCGACTCCCAGCGCAGGAAAGCGTCGGCCACGGTGTAGCTGCTGAGCCAGAAATCGTTGGCGTTGTTGGCGGCACGCTCGCCGACGTAGCGCGCGCCGCCACCTGCATGCCAGTTGCCGAATTCGGCAGGTACGTTCAGGTGATGGCTCAGGTACAGGCTGGCGGTGTGCTTTGGGGCATTGGCCAGGCGGTGGCCTTCGTCGTCCGGATCGTCGAGGATTTCCGTGTGGGTGTAGGCATAGGTGCCGATCAGGTCCCAGCGTTCGGACAAGCGGCCGGTGATGTCCAGCTCCAGACCCTGGGAGCCGACCTTTCCGGCGGCTTCCGACAGGGTCACGCCATTGAGCGTGGAGGATGTCACGACATTCTTCTTGACGATGTCGAACAACGCCAGGTTGATGTTCAAACCCGGCAGCGGATCGTACTTGGCACCGACTTCGTAGCTGCGACCTTCCTCCGGCTTGAAGGTATTGCCGGAGTCGTCCACGGTGTCGTTCGGCTTGAACGAGCGGCTGTAATTACCGTATAGCGACAGCTCGTCGGTGGCTTTGTAGACCAGACCGAGAAACGGCACGAACGCGTCGCCGTTGTCGTCGCGGTTCACTTTATAGCGGGCACCCCTGCCCTGGTCGCTGTATTGATCGTAATGCTGGTAACGACCGCCGAAGACCAGGATCCAACGGTCGTCGAGGTGCCAGTTGTCCTTCAGATAAACCGAGCTTGAAGTCAGTTCGTTACGCAGGTCGCTGTCTGCAGCGTTGATCAGGCTCGGCTCGGGCAGGTTGCCGTAGACCGGTGAAGTGATGTCAAAACCGCCGCGAGGGGCATTGCGGTAGGTTTTGCCACGGAACTGATCGGACACCTGATTATCGACACCCACCAACAGATCATGACGCTGGCCGAAGAGGTCCTGCTTGCCCATGAAATCCCAGCTGGCGAAACGGGTTTCATCGTCGTAATGAGCGCCGTTGGCGCGTCGGCTCAGGACATTGCCTGTCAATGTGTTGGGCTGCGCAATCGCGAGGCTGTACCGGTCATTGTTCCAACCGTAGGTCAGTCGGGTTTTCCAGGCATCGCTCAGTTCATACTCGAAGCGCGCCGTGGCCGTTTCGCGGATTCCCTGGCTCTTGGCCCAGCGCTCATCGAGACGCTTGTCGTAGTCGATGTCCGCTGGATGTCCATTGCGGAACACCGTACCCCGGTCGAACGGGTTGGAGTATTCGTTGTACTCATAGCTCAGGTTCAACGAAGCCCGCTCCCCGGTCCATGCCAGGGACGGCGCCACGAGCGTGCTCTCGTTGACGCCATAGTTGCGCCAGTAATCCTCGTGCTTGCGCTCGGCGATCAGCCGATAAGCCAGGCCGGTGTCGCCCAGCGGCCCGGTGGTGTCCACGGCCGTGGTACCGCCGCCTTCGCTGTAGGCCGAGCCGCTCAGGGTGGTGCCCCGGGTGTATTCGGGCTGCTTGCTGATGACATTGATCAGGCCGCCGGGCTCCAACGCGCCGTACAGCATCGAGGCCGGGCCCTTGAGCACTTCGACCCGCTCGGTGGTGGCGCTGAAGTTATGCCCCAGGTTGGAACGCACACCATCGCGCAGGATCGAGCCATCGTCGTTGGTGCCAAAACCGCGCTTGACCAGCGAGTCCCGCGAGCCGCCCAGCGTATTGCCCTGGTTGACGCCGCTGACGAACTTCATGGCATCGTTCAGCGAGCGTACCTGATAGTCCGCCAGGGTCTGCCGGGTCACCACGTTGATCGACTGCGCCTCTTCCTTGATCGGTACATCACTCTTGCTCGCCGTGCTGGCCTGCGACGCCGTGTAGCCATCGTCCTGAGTCACACCGCTGCCCTGGATAGCCGTGGCCGGCAGTTCCAATGTCTCCTGGGCTTGTAAAGGACCGGCGATGAACCAGCAGGACAAGGTCGGCAGGACACACTTGATGAAGACGTTGCGGTTTGCGAGGGAGGTGGAACGATTCAAGACGCGGCACTCGTGGGGGGACGTAAATGCGAGCGAATATACTTTGAGAATGATTCCCAGTAAATGCTTTCTATTTGATCGAATGCGCCGTCAATCCCTGTGGGAGCGAGCCTGCTCGCGATAGCGGTGCATCAGTCGGCGACGGTATAGGCTGACAGTCCGCTATCGCGAGCAGGCTCGCTCCCACAGGGTTACGCATCTAGCAGCCCACTGAAATCGTAGCAAGTGATATCAAATCGCCCAAATCGCTAAAGCTTTCCCAGTCGCGGTCGAATGTATGCCATTGAGAGATTTTTTGCCCAGGAGCAGCGGCATGCAGACGTTAAAGGCCTTGTACGAGTCTATCGAGATGCAGTTCTTCGATACGCTCACCAAAAAACTGTCGAGCCTTTTCCTGCTGGTGGTGGTCAGTGCGCTGCTGTACTGGGTGGCCCTCAGCGCCCGGGCGGACATTGTCTTGCAGCTGCGCGCCGCGCAGCTGGACGCCGTGCTGCTGGGCCAGATCGAATCCCGGCTCGATGGGCTCACTCATGCCCTGCTCTTCGGCGCGCTGCTGACCCTGGGCATGATCAGCTTCATGGTCTGGTACTTCCGCCACCTGATCGTGCGTCCCGTCACCGCCATGACCCACGCCCTGGAAGAGATCGCCAATGGCGAAGGCGACCTGTCCAAGGACCTGCCACTGGTGACCCACGACGAGATTCGCGTGCTGGCCGCCACCTGCAACCGGTTCCTGGCCAAGCAGCGCGAGATAATCAGCAACGTCCAGGCGTTGACCGTGCACATCGCTGTGGAATCGGCGCGCTCGCTGAAAAACATCAGCGACTCCAGCGACAGCGCGACCCACCAGGCACGCTTCGCCAAGGAAGTGATGGAACAGAGCAATACCGCCGTCGGCCGCATCGAAGAGGTGTCGCGCCAGACCCAGGGCATCTCCAGCACCACCGCGCAGAACCTGAGCATTGCCCGTGATTCCTACGCCGAGCTGCTGGAAGTGACCGGCAATATCAGTGAGATTTCCAGCAGCCTCAATGAATTCGCCACCCTGGTGAGCGCCTTGAACCAGCGCTCCTCCAGCATCAAGTCCATCGTGGGTCTGATCCAGCAGATCTCCGCCCAGACCAACCTGCTGGCGCTCAACGCGGCCATCGAGGCCGCCCGCGCCGGTGAGAGTGGCCGCGGCTTCGCAGTGGTGGCCGATGAAGTGCGCACCCTGGCGCAGAACGTCAGCCGGGCCACGGACGATATTTCGCGCAACATCGACGCCATGCTCGAAGAAGTCAGTTCTACCCATGAACAGACCACCCAGATCAGCCACAGCGCCCGGGAAACCCAAAAGGTAGTGGAGCGCGCTTCCGGGCATTTCGAGAGCATGATCGGCGACTTCGAATCCACCAATGGCAAGCTGGCGGACATCGCCGACCATATCCAGCAGTTCGCCGACAGCAATACTGGAATCAACGAACGGGTCACCCAGATCCACGCCGACAGCCAGTCGATCGACCAGCGAATGCAGCATTCGGCGACCGCTACTCGTGACTTGTCTGGCGTTGCCGAAAAGGTCCAGGCGCTACTGGGCCGGTTCGTGCTTGGCCATGGCAGGCTCGATGCGGCGATCAGCCGGGCCAGCGAATGCCGTGATCTTCTGCAGGTCCGCCTGGAGGCGTTGCAAGGCGAAGGCGTCAATCTGTTTGACCAGAGCTACCAGCTCATCCCTGGCACCGATCCCAAGCAGTACATGACCAGCTATACCGAGCGCTTTGCGCGGATCTGCCAGGAAGCCTGCGACCAACTCACCCGCAGCACGCCGGGCGGCAAGGTTTCTTTCATCGTCGACACCAAGGGCTATTGCCCGGTCAACAACAGCTGGGTGTCCAAGCCGCCCACGGGCGACCGCGCCGTCGATTTGCCGGTGTGCCGCAACAAGCGGATCTTCAACGACCCCATCGGCCTGCGGGCAGCGGGCAACGTCCAGCGCTTTCTGCTCCAGACGTACCTGCGCGATACCGGGGAAATCATGACCGAGATCGACGTCCCGTTCTTCTTTGGCGGTCGCCATTGGGGCAACCTGCGGGTGGGGTTCGATGCGGCGGTGTTGTTGGCGGAGTGACTTTCCCCGTGGCGAGGGAGCTTGCTCCCGCTGGGCTGCGTAGCGGCCCTTCCCTTCTTTCGGTCAACACTGCCTTTACTGACCTACCGTCATCGTCGGATCGCCGGCCGGAGCAGGCTCGCTACCGCAGGATCCGTGGTGAATGCAGATCCTGAAGCCACTCAGAAACCAATGTGGGAGCGAGCCTGCTCCGGGCGGCGATCCGACGATAGCGGTCAGTCAGCCAACATCTTCGCCGATTGACCCACCGCATCGCGAGCAGGCTCGCTCCCACAGGAATCACCTCAATCCGGTAAAAGACTCAACAACACTTCGGCCCGCCCTTGCCGCCGTAGCGGGCTTCCTGGCGTTCGCGGAAGAACGTTTCGTAGTCCATCAGCGGCTTGTCCGGGTGCTTGGTCTGCATGTGCTCGACGTAGTTGTCGTAGTCGGGCATC
>NZ_JBKGGU010000044.1:0-11239 GCF_052042015.1 Pseudomonas sp. SMV71
AGCTTGACCGAGTACAGGCCCAGCACGTCCACGCCGAACCCCACCACGCCTTGAGTGAAACCGGACTTGGCGTCGAGGATGAAGTTCTGGGTCCATTCCTCGGCTTTGCCTTGGGCGTTGTTCGGGTTGGTGAAGTTGCGGTTGAAATAAGCGTTGCGCAGGTTCAGCGTGGCCTTGGCATCGTCTACGAAGCCTTCGGCATGGGTGGTCAGGGGCAGGAACAGGGCCAGGCTGCTGCAACCGAGCAGTGCCAGCGCAGGCTTGGAACTGAGGAGGGTACGGCGGTTTGGACGGTGGTCGGGCGAGAAACGGACACGAGTGCTCACTATATGACGCTCCCTACTTTTGTTGTTTTTATTTTTGTCATACGTCGTCGTACAACATTCCATGGATTATTTGGAAGCCGTTCCTCATTGTCAACTGGCCATTATTGGAAAAATCCAATTGGCGCCTTCTATCGCATGAGGTAATTCAATGGTTCCACGAGGCTTGGGTAAAGCGGGAAGGCTTGCGCGCTGAGCGAGGTGCGGTCTTGGAGGGATAGTGATGCAGGTGCAGGTTGTGCGATGACTGGTCTAAGACTTTAGTCCAATGATCAGGAATCGGAGGTCTACAAAAGCCTAGGGGGAGGCAACTCTGCTCGTTCAGAAAAGCACTTACCCCGTGACGAGGGAGCTTGCTCCCGCTGGGACGGTCCGACGCCTCGGGCGCAGCCGCCCCAACATGAGCTGACGCGGTGTTGCTGAAGCACCACACCAGCCGGGTCTACGACTGCTGCGCAGCCGAGCGGGAGCAAGCTCCCTCGCCACGAGAGCTGCGCTTGATGGCCTGTGTATCAAAATAAAATTCGGGTTTTGTAGAACAAAGGCCATGAGTAATAACTTACTGGCTACTAAGAGTTTTGAGTACGAATGTTGTTACTAGCTTGTCTGATCTGTCTGATCTGTCTGCGTTCCTTAACTGCTCGCCAAGCATCCCTCTTGACTGCTAGTTTTGCTTTCACAACTGCTGATAAGAGACTGGTTCTCTTCAAAGGCTCGCCTTTCTTGTTTGTTAAGATTCTTCCCAAGTCAAAAGCGCTCAATTGTTCTTGGGTATGCCTGAGTCGTCCTAGGTATTTGGAACTAGCATCGATTTTAGTATGTGGATTTATACTGACGAATTCGTCCCATTTTCGCGCGTCAACTGCTTCCCGATCATAAAAATTCTGTGTGTTTTTCAGAGCCGCTGTCGGATTTTTATTTCGAGGATAAGCGCGTTTATAGGTGTTTTCGGGGGGCAATTTTGCTGCGACACTACCCCTCATTCGGACGACCAAGGGAGTGACTTTATTAGTAGGTTTTAACAAGGCTGCGGGTTTAATTCGAGAAACGGTTAAATCAATTGCATCCCATGGCCGAAACACCCGAAACACCCCTCCGGATGGATCATCCCGATTAACCGGATCCCCCCCACAATAAGCATAGGCATTGATCCCCCCCTCTCCAAACGGGCTCAACTCATCCGGACTGTTAAACCGCATCAACATCGGATTAAAAGCCCGATTCCCCTGTCCCAACAAATAGTGCCCCGTGACCGAGTCACTCCGCTCACCATTGAACCCCAACAAACAACTCAACCCACCTTCCCCAGAACGATGCCCATAAGCGGTATAAGCCATCCGCTGCAAATCTGCGTCCATCAAAGCCACCAACGGCGAACGCTGTGGGTCCGTCGCCAACAGCGCCGTCTCGCTGGCACCCATGACACTCAACCGCTGCGCCAGCGGTTGTTCCCCATGGCGAACAATCGTGAGCTGGGCCTCGCTGTCGATTTCGTTGACCAGTTCGTTGTTCTGGTAGAAGCGTTGGATGCCTGGGTTTTCCACCGGTTTCAGGCCGGTGAGGCGGTCCAGTGGGTCGTACTGGTAGCGGCACAGGATCTTCATCGATGTCGGTGGCATGAGTGGTTCTTCCCAGGGAAGGCGATGCTGTCAGGCTCTGGGATTTCTGAAGGTACGTCTACTAGCAGAACTGTTAGGTTTTGGGAATTCGGGTGGGACTACTGGCTCCCGCATGACCGGGCTGGCGCTCCAGTGCGAAGCACTCACAAAGTGAAGGGGTGTTTATCTGGATGTAGGAGTGTTCTGTATTGGGCTACGTTGTCTTGCGCCATTGCCTACGACTGCGCCAGAATCCGCCGGCTTGTGTGCTTGGGGGGCTGATTCTATCGTTTTCGGGTCGCTGGGAAATCAGCGATCGGGTTTGGTAGCCAGACGCACCGCACCAGCCGGGTCTACGACTGCTGCGCAGCCGAGCGGGAGCAAGCTCCCTCGCCACAGGGACTTGTGACCGCCTCAGTATCCGGGACGCACCGCAGAACCTGTGGGAGCCGAGCTTGCTCGCGATGGCGGCGGTACATTCAACATGGATGTAACTTAAACTAATCGATCAAGCGGTACCGACTGTGCAACAAGTACCTTGAGCTTTATTACCTGCGGATATCCCACGTTAAAGTTTCCACGAGTTGAATCACATCGCCACTTTTCGCATTCCAACGCGCGAGTGTGAGTTCTGCTGATGCCTGATCAATCTGCTCTGCTGATGCCTTGTTGGTGACCAACTTTTCATATCGAATTTTTGCTGCGTCATGCGCTTTTCGTCTCGGGGTGACTGTCCATGTTTCCATGATTGGATATTTTTTAATGGCTCTATCGTACAGTTGTGCTTCATGCATGCGTTTGTTGATTTGGTTTATTACATCGACCGAAGTATTCGGAGAGTTAGTTTGTGTAAGTAGCGTAAGCGCTGGTTCAGCAGGTAGTGAGGAATTGGTGGGGTTATTGGCCGCGTAGCGTTGCGGCTCAATTTTCGGCAGCGCAGGCCGTGACGTCCGTGAGGTGCTGGTAATATTAATGGATGGAGATGCTGAAGCTTTTATTCGGTTCTTAAAGGCGACCATGAGCGTCGGAGTATTCGGTGGCGGTGGGGCCCTCCACGGCCTGATGATCCCGAGCGGAGAATTCCCACTCGGATCATACCGATTAACCGGATCCCCACCACAATAAGCATACGCATTGATCCCCCCCTCCCCAAACGGACTCAACTCATCCGGACTGTTAAACCGCATCAATACCGGATTAAAAGCCCGATTCCCCTGTCCCAATAAATAGTGCCCGGTGACCGAGTCACTCCGCTCACCATTGAACCCCAACAAACAACTCAACCCACTTTCCCCGGAACGATGCCCGTAAGCGGTATAAGCCATCCGCTGCAAATCCGCGTCCGTCAAAGCCACCAACGGCGAACGCTGTGGGTCCGTTGCCAACAGCGCTGTCTCGCTGACACCCATGACACTCAACCGCTGCGCCAGCGGTTGTTCTCCGTGGCGAACAATCGTGAGCTGGGCCTCGCTGTCGATTTCGTTGACCAGTTCGTTGTTCTGGTAGAAGCGTTGCGTGCCTGGGCTTTCCAGCGGTTTCAGGCCGGTGAGGCGGTCCAGTGGGTCGTACTGGTAGCGGCACAGGATCTTCATCGATGACGGTGGCATGGGTGGTTCTTCCTGAGGAAGGCGATGCTGTCAGGCTGTGGGATTTCTGAAGGTGCGTCTACTAACAGAACTGTTAGGTTTTGGGGACTCGGGTGGGGCTGCTCGCGAAGCGCCAAACCAGACACTAATCAGCCGTAAGCCCTGCGCGGATAGAGGCCACCGATCTCAGCAATGCCCATAGGGAACGCCCCAGCGCGACGGATGGTCGTAATTTCCATGTGCCGCCGACCACACGGAGACCCAATGAATCAGGATGTCCCGAACACCGATACCAATCGTCGTCAATTGCTGCAGATCATCGCCGGGCTGTCGGACGGGGTGATGTTGGTCGAAGTCGACCAGACCATTGCCTGGGTCAATGACGCGGCGCTGGCGATGCACGGGGTGAAGACCATCCGTGAGCTGGGCGCCAATGCCGACGAGTATGCCCGCCGGTTCAACTTGCGCTATCGCAACAATCATCCGTTGGCCGAGGACAATTACCCTATCGCTCGGGTGGCGCGGGGCGATGAGTTCAGCGATGTGCTGGTGGAAGTCACGCCCAAGGCTGATCCGGACCGCACCTGGGTGCATCGCATCCGCAGCATGGTGTTGACCGACCGCAGCGGCGAGCCGGAGTACCTGGTGCTGATCCTCAGCGACGCGACCGACTGGGCCAGCGCCGAACAGCGCTTTGAGCGCACCTTCGCCGCCAACCCGGCGCCGGCGGTGATCTGTCGCCTTAGCGACCTGCGTTATATCAAGGTCAACCAGGGCTTCCTGGAAATGACCGGTTATAGCCGCGAGCAGGTGATCGGGCGTTCGGTGTACGAACTGGACGTGCTCGAAGCCGCCGAGCGGCGTGAGCTGGCCGTCGAGCGGCTGGGGCAGGGTGCGACCATTCCGCAGATGGCGGCCGAGTTGAGATTGCCCGATGGCACCAGCAAGCAAGTGATCGTTGCCGGTCAACCCCTGGACCTGCACAACGAAGATTGCATGCTGTTTTCATTCATGGACATGGAGCCTCGGCGCAAGGCCGAGAACGCCTTGCGCCAGAGCGAGGAGCGCTTTGCCAAGTCGTTCCGCCTGTCGCCGGTGCCCACGTTGGTATGCACGGCTGAGCAGTCACTGTTGGAGGTCAACGAAGCCTTCGTGAACACCACCGGCTACGCCAGCGAAGAGTTGATGGGCAAGACCGTGGAAGAGATCGGTTTTCTCGACAAGGACGCCGGCGCTTCGTTGTTCGCCGCGCTGGAAAAGAGCGCCAGTGTGTCTGGTATCGACGTCAAAGTCCTCAAGAAGGGCGGGGAGCGCATCGACTGTGAAGTGGCCGCCGACACCGTGGTCATCCAGGACAAGCCGTGTTACCTGCTGGTGCTGATGAACATCACCGAACGCAAGCGCTCGGAGCTGGAACTGGTGGCGGCCATCGAGGAGGTGATGAAGGACGCTTCGTGGTTCAGCCGCACGTTGATCGAGAAGCTGGCCAACGTGAAGAGCATCAATACGCCATTGCCGTCGGCATCGTTCACCGAGCTAACGGCTCGTGAGCGTGACGTATTGGGTCTGATCTGCCAGGGGCTGGCGGACAAGGAAATCGCCGCGCGCCTGAAGCTGGCGCCCAACACCGTGCGCAATCACGTGGCCACTTTGTATTCCAAGCTGGATGTCCATAGTCGCAGCGAGGCCATTGTCTGGGCTCGCGAACGCGGCTTGTTCGCCAGTGAATGGCGCAACAAGGCACAGTGATGGCAGTGCATATGCACTGGCCGGGTTGGTGCAAATTCGGGTTTTGCTTCGCCTGCTGGCTCCCTAGGCTGTGAGTGTGCGGCAATGTTTATGCGGCCGCGTCCCTACGAAACAGTCAAGGAATACCGCCTGAATGCGCAATGAACACAGCAACCGTGCTATCGACAGGGTGTCTGCAGGAGCCCGCCCCCCGTTCTTTCCCACCGGTCTCTTGCGACCTTGATGCCGAGGCGCAACCCATGACCCAACTGGCCCAATTGCGCGCCCGCCTCGAACAGAGTTTCAAACCGCTCGCCTGCGAATGCAGCCTCAATGGCGACGGCACTCTCACCGTACGCCTCTATCGCCGCGACAGCGGGGAGGTGGACCTGGTAGTGAGTGGCATGAGTATGGACAGCGTGCGTTCGGAAGAGAGCGTGGCGAAGCTGATCGACGAGCTGCGCTATGAGCTGCAGAACACGCCGTTGCATCGTGGTGATCCTGCCTGAAATCGCGATGATCCTGCCTGAATAGTCTTCCGTGGCGAGGGAGCTTGCTCCCGCTGGGACGGTCCGACGCCTCGGGCGCAGCGGCCCCAAAAACTCAGGGCCGCTTCGCGCCCCAGCGGGAGCAAGCTCCCTCGCCACAAGTATCGCTTCGAATCATCATCGATTTACAACAGCGTCGCCCGACAATCGAGCACCAATCGTGCGCCACCATATTCACTGCTCCCCACCTCCAACGTAAACCCATGCAGGTTGACGATCGCCGCGACAATCGACAGTCCCAGGCCGAACCCGCCGTGCTGGCTGCTGCCTTCGGCGCGGTAGAACCGCCGGAACACCGCCTTGCGCTCGGGCTCGGGAATCCCTGGCCCGGAGTCGAGCACTTCGATGCGCGTGCTGTCGCCCTGGTCCACCCCACGCAGGACCACGGTGCCACCGGGCGGGGTGAACTTGATGGAATTGCTCAGCAGATTCGACACGGCCTCGAACAACAATGCCCGGTCACCGTTGAGCAAGGGCAGGGTGTCGGGCACTTCCAGGATGAAGGTCAGGCCGTCTTCTTCGGCCAGTGGCAGGTAGAAGTCGTGCAGTTCCTGCAGCAACTGCAACGGATCCAGGCGTACGAAGCCTGAACGGCGCTGCTGGTCTTCCAGTTCGGAAATCCGCAACAAGCCGCGAAACCGCGCCATCAGGGTGTCGGTTTCGGCGATCACCTGATCCATTTGCAGCGCCTCGGGCGAGCCGTCCACGGCCTCCTGCTGGATGCGGTACAGCTGGGCGCGCAGGCGGGTCAGCGGTGTGCGCAAGTCATGGGCGATGTTGTCGCATACGCCCTTGACCTCGTTCATCAGGCGTTCGATGCGGTCGAGCATGGCGTTGACGATGGCTGCCAGCATGTCCAGCTCATCGCGCCGGCTCGACAGGGGCAGGCGATGGGTCAGGTCGCCGGCGACGATGGCCTCGGCACTGGCTTGAAGCTTGCGGATACGTTGCAGCGGCCGGCGGCGCAACAGGTGCCAGCCGGCAATGCCGGGCAGGATGGTCAGCGATACACCCCAGAATAACGCGTGGAGAATGATGCGCGTGACGGCGAACAACGAGCCATTGTCCCGCGCCAGGACCAGCCAGCGTCCATCCTGGGTCCGGGTCGCCACCGCATCGCAGCTGTCGGAGGGCACGCTGGGATCGTCGGAGTCGACACAGCCGCCGAGCATGTGGATCCGGCCATCGAGCGGCAGGTCCTCGGGAATGCGCTGGATCGGTCCGCTCAAGTGCCGCAGTTGCGGATCGAACAGGCCATAGGCATCGACGCCACGCTCATCCAGCGTGAGGCTGGCCATGAGCGCATCTTCGAGTTGGTCGCCATGGATCCTCGCGAACAGATGCTGGCGTTGCATCAACGAGTGCTTGGCCAGGCTGTCGAGGTAGCCGAACACTTCGTAATACATCACCCCCATCAGGATCGCGCACCAGATCACGAACAGCGAGCTGTACAGCCCCAGCAGGCGGCTGCTGGAGGAGCGCCAGCCCTTAGCGGGGTTCAGCAATGACATAGCCGGAACCTCGCACCGTGCGAATCAGCGGTTCCAGGCCCGGCGGGTCGATTTTCTTGCGCAGGCGGCCGATGTGGACGTCGATCAGGTTGGTGCCGGGGTCGAAGTGGTAGCCCCAGACTTCCTCGAAAATCATCATGCGCGAGAGGATCTGCCCGCTGTTGCGCATCAGGAATTCGAGCAGCTTGTATTCGGTAGGCAGCAGGCTCAGCAACTGCCCGTTGCGACTGGCTTCGCGGCTGATCAGGTTCAGCTCCAGGTCAGCCACCCGCAACACGGTTTCCGGCTCCCGTGCGCCGTTGTTGCGCCGGAGCAGCACTTCGACCCGGGCGGCCATTTCGTCGGTGGCGAACGGCTTGGTCAGGTAATCGTCGCCGCCGGCGCGCAGCCCTCGGACTCGCTCATCGACATCGGAGAGCGCGCTGATCATCAGAATCGGCGTGGCCACGCCCATGGTGCGCAGGGTGGTGACGATCACCAGGCCGTCGAGCTCGGGCAACATGCGGTCGAGGGTGATCAGGTCGTAGTCGCCGCTTACCGCGCGTTCCAGGCCTTCGCGGCCATTGTCGACCCAGTCGACGTCCAGGCCGTTGCGGGTCAGCTCGGCGACGATTTCACGGGCGGTCACGGCGTCGTCTTCGATGGTCAGGATGCGGTTCATGGGCGGTACCGTGTTGGGAAATTCGCGCTATTGCGCAGCATTTTGCCAAAGAAAACCTGTCGGCTTTCTGAAAAAAAGTTCATGAGCCGTGCAGACGACTTCCCTGGCCTGGATCAATACTTGGTCACAAATAATCCCTAACATAAATTTCGTACGCATGATCTTGTGGTTCTGTTACCCGCCTTGGCGCCTTGCCAGGGGCGGGCTGACGAGAACCGGTGGAGGGTGTACCGCAAGGAGCCTAGTCCTCACTGAACTATCAAGGAAGAGCTGCATGATGCAATCTCAAGACGTATTACGCCGAAAATTCGATATCCAGCCGTTGGCCCGCGCCGACATGACGGTTTGCCTGGACGGTCAGGTCGTCCAGGCTGCCGAGGGCGAAACTGTCCTCACCGTTATCCAGTCCCTGGGCCAGCGCCAGGTTGCCCGCAACGACCACGACCAGCTCAGCGGCGCCTATTGTGGCATGGGCGTGTGCCAGTGCTGCCTGGTCAAGATCGACGGGCGTCACAAACGCCGTGCCTGCCAGTCCCTCGTGCGTCCGGGCATGCGGATCGAAACCCGCTCCAACCGCATCACCGAATCGGAGGCGCCATGAGCCTGGGGCCAGTGATTGTCGGTGGTGGGCCGGCGGGGATGGCGGCGGCCATCGAGCTCGCCCGACACGGTGTGCGTAGCACTTTGCTCGACGAAGCACCGCGCCTGGGTGGCGTGGTCTATCGCGGGCCGCTGCGCGAGGGGGTGCAGTTGGATTACCTGGGGCCGCGCTACAGTGAGGCCCTGGACAAACTCCATGGGGAATTCCAACGCCATGCCGATCTGATTGACGTGCACACGGGCAACCGGGTCATCGGTGCCGAAGGTTTGCGGGCGCTGATGGTCCTCGACGCCGTGGAACGCCTGCGGGAGGTGGCCTATTCGCACCTGGTCCTGGCCGCAGGTTGCCACGAGCGCAGCGTGCCGTTTCCGGGTTGGACCCTGCCGGGGGTGATGCTGCTCGGTGGTCTGCAACTACAGATCAAGAGCGGGGTGGTCAAACCGCCGAGCCCGGTGGTGATCGCCGGGACGGGGCCGTTGTTGCCGCTGGTGGCTTGTCAGTTGCACGCAGCGGGAGTGGCAGTGGCCGGGGTCTACGAGGCGTGTGCGTTCGGTCGGATCGCCAGGCAAAGCCTGGCCCTGCTGAACAAGCCGCAGTTGTTCCTCGACGGCCTGGGCATGCTGGCCTACCTCAAACTCAAGCGCATCCCCATGCACTATGGCTGGGGCGTGGTGCAGGCCCATGGCGAAGGCGAGCTGGACAACGTGACCGTCGCGCCGTACGCCGACGACTGGACTCCAGACCTGACGCGCGCCGAACAGGTGCCGGCCCAGACGCTGGCGGTCGGCTATGGGTTCATTCCGCGCACCCAGCTGAGCCAGCAGATGGGCCTTGCGCATGGCTTTAGTGAAGACGGTTACCTGCGAGCCGTATCCGATGCCTGGCAACAGAGCAGCGAGGCGCACGTCCACCTGGCCGGTGACATGGGCGGGATTCGCGGCGGTGAGGCGGCCATGCTGAGCGGGCGCATCGCGGCGCTGTCGATTCTGTTGCAACGCAATGTACTGGATTCGGCGACTGCCCTTGCGCAGCGCGAGCGCTACCAGGCCCAGCTCGATCGCACCATCCGCTTTCGCACCGCCGTGGATCGCTACACACAGCGGGGCGCCGGGCAAATCAACCTGCCGGCGGCCGATACGGTGATCTGCCGTTGCGAACATGCCACCCGTGCCGACATCGACCGGGCCCTGGAGCAGGGCGTGCAGGACATGGCCAGCCTGAAGATGCGCACCCGGGTGAGCATGGGCGATTGCCAGGGAAGGATGTGTGTCGGCTACTGCACCGACCGTCTGCGCGAAGCCACCGGGCGTGCCGATGTCGGCTGGCTGCGACCGCGCTTCCCCATCGACCCGATCCCTTTTTCGGCATTCCAGGACGCCGGCACGGAGGCCTTCGAGCATGACTGAGCACCTTAAAGAATACGATGTGGTCATCGCCGGGGGCGGCGTGATAGGCGCCTCCTGTGCGTATCAGTTGTCCAAGCGCAAACACTTGAAGGTCGCGCTGATCGACGCCAAGCGCCCCGGCAACGCGACCCGCGCCTCGGCGGGCGGGTTGTGGGCCATCGGCGAGTCGGTGGGCCTGGGCTGCGGGGTGATTTTCTTTCGCATGATGTCGGCCAACCGCAAGCGCCAGGCCCAGGGTGCCGCCGTGGCGGTAGACGCGAGCACGCCGCATATCCTGCCCCCGTCGTTCTTCGAGTTCGCCTTGCAATCCAATGCGCTGTATCCGCCATTGCACCGCGAACTGATGGACAACCATGGCATGGATTTCAAGTTTGAGGAGACCGGGCTCAAGTTCGTGATCTATGACGACGAGGACCGCTCGTACGCCGAGCACATCGTCGCCTGCATTCCTCATTTGGCGGACCAGGTACGCTGGCTCGATCAGGCGGCCTTGCGCAAGGCCGAGCCGAGTGTCAGCCATGAAGCCTTGGGAGCATTGGAGTTTCTTTGCGATCATCAGGTGAGCCCGTTTCGCCTGGCCGACGCCTACACCGAAGGTGCCCGGCAGAACGGTGTCGATCTGTTCTTCAATACCCACGTCATCGAGGTGCTGCGCAGCGGCGCACGGGTCACCGGCGTGAAAACCGCCGAGGCGGGGACCTTCGGTTGCCGGACGCTGATCAATGCGGCCGGGGCCTGGGCGGCAGACCTCAGTGAACAGGCCTCCGGCGTGCGGATTCCGGTCAAGCCGGTCAAGGGGCAGATCCTGCTGACCGAGCGCATGCCGAAGATCCTCACCGGGTGCCTGACCACCAGCGACTGCTACGTGGCGCAGAAGGACAACGGCGAAATCCTGATCGGCAGCACCACCGAAGACAAAGGCTTCGACGTGACCACCACCTATCCGGAGATCGAAGGCCTGGTGCAGGGTGCGGTGCGGTGTATCCCGCAACTGGCCGACGTCAACCTGAAGCGGACCTGGGCCGGCCTGCGCCCCGGTTCACCCGATGAGCTGCCGATCCTCGGGCCGATGCGTGGCGTGGAAGGCTATCTCAACGCCTGCGGCCACTTCCGCACCGGTATCCTCACCTCGGCGATCACCGGGGTGCTGCTGGACAAACTGGTGAACAACGAACCGCTGCCGCTGGACATCACGCCGTTCCTGGCGGATCGCTTCGAGGTGGCGCCGGTTAATGAAACCAAGGAGATGGAACTGGCCTGAACCATCCCCCTGTGGG
>NZ_JBKGGU010000045.1:0-10324 GCF_052042015.1 Pseudomonas sp. SMV71
AGCCGCGGTGGCCACGGCGGTGATCGCAATGTTCGCCGCCACCTCCAGTACCCCGCCGAGGATGTCGGCCATCATCGAGGTGTGCTCCAGCGCATCGCCCAGGCGGGCGGCCCAGAGTGCGTCAGACATGCAAGAGGCTCATCAGGCCGGCACGTCGAACTGCAGGGAAGCCTTGATGGCCGCCCAATGCGCAGCCTCGGCATCGCCGAGCTTTTCGGCCTTGACGTAGCTCAGGGCGAACATCTTGCGGGTGCCGGGCAGCACCAGGGCCAGTTGGAACTGGAAGACTTTTTCGTTGCCCTTGCTGAACTGGCTGCGCAGTTCGATGGCTTCGATTTCCTGGTTGGCGCCCACGCGCACCGCGGCGCCCGGTTGGCAGCGCAAGTCCTGTACCTGTTTCTCCAGGCGCCCCAACTGGTCGTCGAGGTTGCTTTGCAGGGTTTCGCCTTCGGCCAGCAAACTGCGGCTGACGATCAACGAAGTACCCAGTTCGGGAAACTTCAGGATGTTGATCGTCGCGTCCAGCAATTCACTGGGCGGTAGCTGGAACTGGAATTCATTGAGGCGGTAAGTCATTGCGCAAAAATCTCGTGGTTAGCCTTTGGACGACGGGAACGCGGCCTGGATGTTGGCATCGATGCTGCCCTTGACGCCCTGGCCGTCCGGGGTAGCACCCGGGCCGCCGCCGTTGTTCAGGTGCAGCACGCCGCCGGTGTTGAACTCGGCATCGCCGCTGGCATAGAAACTGATCTGCACGCCGGTCAGGTTGATCTGGCCGCTGGCGTTGAGCTCCAGGATGCTTTCACCGCACACCAGGCGCAGGTTCTCACCCACTTCAATGACGTAGCTCTGGCTGATGCTGTCGGTCTTGCGCTGGCCCACCGACAGGATGTCCTCCTGCTTGACGATGCGCAGGCGGTTGTTGCCAATGGTCACCGTCTCGTTGTGGCCGATGCTCTTGTTGCGGTCATGGCCCACCGAATGGCTTTCATCCACCTCGACCACGATGTCCTGGTTGCGCTCGGCATGGATGTACAACTGCTCGGCGCCTTTTTTGTCTTCCATGCGGATTTCGTTGAAATTCGCCGGCGTGCCACCCTTGCTCGAACGGCTCTTCATGCCGCTCTGGGTGGCGTTCTCGGGCAGGTCGTAAGGCACCGTCTGTTCGGCGTTATAGACCCGCCCGGTGATGATCGGCCGGTCCGGATCTCCTTCGAGGAAGCTGACGATCACTTCCTGGCCGATGCGTGGGATCTGCATCGAGCCCCAGTTTTTCCCGGCCCAGGATTGCGACACGCGAATCCAGCACGAGCTGTTTTCGTTGGACTGGTCGTGACGGTCCCAATAGAAATGCACCTTCACCCGGCCATACTGGTCGGTCCAGATTTCCTCGCCCTTGGGCCCGACCACCAACGCGGTCTGCGGACCCTTGACGATCGGACGGTGGGTGATCGGCAGCGGGCGATAGCTTTGCTGGGCGTCGATGCAGGTGAGGCTGCTTTCGAACTGGGCCGAAGGCGCGCCGACACCGGTTTCGCCGCTTTCCTGGGACAGGTAGTAGCGGGCGCCGACGATCAGGTATTCACGGTTCTGGTCCTGGCGGCTGAAGCCGGTGAGGCTGAACAGATGCCCCGAACCCAGGCCCCGGGCGTTGCCCGCCAGCTCGACCTGTTCGTGCAGGGTCTGCAAGGCTTCGATGCGGGTGCGGGCGTAGTGTTCGCCGTCTTCGCTCTGCACGTAGGTGCCGGGATAGTCGTACAGCGGATAGTCGCCGGCGGCGTGGGGCCGCGGCATCGCCGAGCGCACATCGATGCGTGCGCTGGGGCGCTGGAAGTCATAGTCGTTGAGCTCCAGCGAGCCCGGCTGGACTTCCTGGGCCAGGTGCCAGTCGTGAATGTGATCGCGCTCGCGATGCTGGTCATTCTTCGGGTAGTAGGGCACCGAGCCGTAGCCGGGCGCCGTGGTGTGGGCGCCGTAGGCGTCGGCCAACACCAGCACGTGGCGGCCTTGCTCGTGGCGGAAGAAATAGTAGATCCCTTCCTGCTCCATCAGGCGGCTGACGAAATCGAAGCTGGTCTCGCGATACTGCACGCAGTATTCCCACTCGCGGTAGGGGCGGCTCAGGGCGTCTTCGAAATCGGAAAAACCCAGGTCGCGGAACACCTGCTTGATGATCTGCGGGATGGTCAGGTTCTGGAAAATCCGGCAATCGGAGGTACGGGTCAGCAGCCACAGCCAAGGCCTTAGCGTGGCCTGGTAACTGGCGAACTGGCCCTGGTCGACGTTCTGGCTGCAGCGCGCAACGATGCCGTGGAAATAGCGCTCGCCAGCGCCGTCCAGTTGCAGGCTCACGCACATCGGCTTGCCGAGCAACTGGTTGAGGTCGATGGCGTTGTCCAGCGAGTGCAGCTGCAACTCATAGTTGAACAGCCTTCCCAGCTCTTCGCCGCCACCCATGTCCTTGAGCAACAGCACCTCCGGCCCCAGGGGGCTGGTGATTTTGGCCAGGCGTGAGGCTTGGTTGAATAACATCGAGTGTCCCGTGCAAATTGTATTTGGCTGTAGGAACGCAACCCACTGTGGGAGCGAGCCTGCTCGCGATGGCGGTGCATCAGTCAACACCAGGTTGAATGTAATTCCGCTATCGCGCGCAGGCTCGCTCCCACAGGGTTCTCTGTGTTCCTGTCAGATCAGGCCGCGTCGCTGAAGTTGTATTGCAATTCGTTATCCACCGCGCTGATCCGCACGCCTGCCATGGCCTTGCCTTCGAGCATGCGGGTCAGGAATTCGCGGCTCATGTCCGGCAGCAGGCTGTTGGTCAGGATAGTGTCGATCATCCGACCGCCGCTTTCGGTCTCGGTGCAGCGCGAGACGATCAGGTCGATCACCGCATCGTCGTAGTCGAACGCGACCTTGTGGGTGCTTTCCACGCGCTTCTTGATGCGGTTGAGCTGCAGGCGGGTGATGGCCTTGAGCATCTCGTCGCTGAGCGGATAGTACGGAATCGTCACCAGGCGTCCCAGCAGGGCCGGCGGGAAAATCTCCAGCAACGGCTGACGCAGGGCCTTGGCGATCTCTTCCGGCTCCGGCACGTTCTGCGGGTCTTTGCAGACGTCGGCAATCAGCTCGGTGCCGGCGTTGGTGGTCAGCAGGATCAAGGTGTTCTTGAAGTCGATCACCCGGCCTTCGCCGTCCTCCATCACGCCTTTGTCGAACACCTGGAAGAAGATTTCATGCACGTCCGGGTGGGCTTTTTCCACCTCGTCCAGCAGCACCACGCTGTACGGTTTGCGCCGCACGGCTTCGGTCAGCACGCCGCCTTCGCCGTAGCCGATGTAGCCCGGTGGCGCGCCCTTGAGGGTGGACACGGTGTGGGCTTCCTGGAACTCGCTCATGTTGATGGTGATGACGTTCTGCTCGCCGCCGTACATGGCTTCGGCCAGGGCCAGGGCGGTTTCGGTCTTGCCCACGCCGGAGGTGCCGGCGAGCATGAACACCCCAATCGGCTTGCTCGGGTTGTCGAGGCCGGCGCGGGAGGTCTGGATGCGCTTGGCGATCATCTGCAAGGCGTGGTCCTGGCCGATGATGCGTTTTTTCAGGTGCTGGTCGAGGTTGAGCACGGTTTCCAGTTCGTTGCGAGCCATGCGGCCCACCGGGATGCCGGTCCAGTCGGCGACCACCGAGGCCACGGCCTGGTAGTCCACAGTCGGCAAGATCAGCGGGTTCTCGCCTTGCAGGGCGCTCAGCCGCTGTTGCAGGTCCACCAGTTGCTCGCGCAGAGCGTGGCTTTCGTTGTCAGAAGCTTCGCTGGCGTCTTCGCTGTCCACCACGCCGACGCGCTCGCGCAGGGTGGCGCGGGTGGCGAGCAGCTCATCCACCAGGGCTTTCTCTTCGGCCCAACGACTTTCCAGCTCGGCCAAGCGCTCGCGCTCGGCGCTCAGCAGGCTTTCAGTCTGGGTCTGGCGCGTGCCGATCGCCACGCCGATGGCGTGTTCGCGGGCGATGATCTGCAGCTCGGTTTCCAGTGCTTCGATGCGTCGGCGGCTGTCGTCCACTTCAGCCGGCACGGCGTGCAGACTGATGGCGACGCGGGCGCAGGCGGTGTCCAGCAGGCTCACGGATTTGTCCGGCAACTGGCGCGCAGGAATGTAGCGGTGGGACAACTTGACCGAGGCTTCCAACGCTTCGTCGAGGATCTGCACCTGGTGGTGCTGTTCCATGGTCGAGGCCACGCCGCGCATCATCAGCAGCGCCTTGTCTTCCGACGGCTCGGCGACTTGCACCACTTGGAAACGACGGGTCAGGGCCGGGTCTTTTTCGATGTGCTTCTTGTACTCGGCCCAGGTCGTCGCGGCCACGGTGCGCAGGGTGCCACGGGCCAGGGCTGGCTTGAGCAGGTTGGCCGCATCACCGGTACCGGCGGCGCCACCGGCACCCACCAGGGTGTGGGCTTCGTCGATGAACAGGATGATCGGTTTCGGCGAGGCCTGGACGTCCTCGATGACTTGGCGCAGGCGCTGTTCGAACTCGCCTTTCATGCTCGCGCCGGCCTGCAACAGGCCAACGTCGAGGCTGCGCAATTCGACATCCTTGAGCGACGGCGGCACGTCGCCGGCGACGATGCGCAGGGCAAATCCTTCGACCACCGCAGTCTTGCCTACGCCGGCTTCACCAGTGAGGATCGGGTTGTTCTGCCGGCGGCGCATGAGGATGTCCACCAGTTGGCGGATCTCTTCGTCGCGCCCGACAATCGGGTCGAGCTTGCCGCTGCGGGCCTGTTCGGTGAGGTCGACGGTGAAGCGCTTGAGCGCTTCCTGCTTGCCCATGGCGCTCGGGGCCATGGCGCCGCTGGCTTCGCCGGGCACGCTGCCGGCGTTGAAGCCGTCGCTGGCGGTCAGGGCGTTTTCCGGCGAGTCGCCGATGTATTCGTCGAAACGCTCGCTCAGGGCTTCGACCTTGACCTTGTCGAACTCCGACGACAGGCCCAGCAGCGCATGGCGCAGGCTCGGGGTCTTGAGGATGCCGATCACCAGGTAACCGGTGCGCACCTGGCTTTCACCGAACATCAGGCTGCCGTAGACCCAGCCGCGTTCCACGGCCTCTTCCACGTGGGACGACAGGTCGGTGATGGAGGTCGAGCCCCGTGGCAGGCGGTCCAGGGCATCGGTCAGGTCGCGGGCCAGGCGTGCCGGCTCGACGTTGAACTGGCGGATGATGCGGTGCAGGTCCGAGTCCTGCAGCTGCAGCAACTGATGAAACCAGTGGGCCAGTTCCACGTAGGGGTTACCGCGCAATTTGCAGAACACGGTGGCGGCTTCGATGGCTTTGTAAGCCACGCTGTTGAGTTTGCCGAACAACGCGGCGCGACTGATTTCACCCATGCTCATAGCTCCTTGAGGTCTGTGAGGTGTTGGCCTGTTCGGCGTAATGCCGGGCCAGTATTAGATCGTTGGCATCGGTTTGCGGCTGGCCCAGCCAGGTATTGAACCCCAGGCGGAACTGACCGTTGAGTTGCAGCGCCGGGACTTCGGGCTGTTCCAGGACCAGGTTCAGGTCCCAGTCCAATTCGTGTCCCAGGTATTCGGCGACCCAGGCCACCAGCTCGTTGAATGGCTGCTGGCCGGGGAGCATGCCCATGTAGTCGACCAGCTTGAGCGGCCCCAGGCGAATGCGGAATTTGTGCTGGCGGTCCCACACATAGCGACCCAGGCAGAAGTCGGTGCCCAGCTGGTTGGCGCTGACGCCGACGCGGCTGCGCTCCGGCAGCTCCAGCCATTGGCCGACGTATTCCTCGATCTCCACCGGCAGCCCGAAGTACTCGCTCAGGATCGCCTTCAAACCATCGGGGTAGCGGGTTTGCGCCGCCAGGTGGCCGCTGTAATGCAACTTCGCCGTGTCTGGAATCAGGCCCTGATCGAGCAGGCTCGGCATGCCGCGGCCACTGAAGGACGCCAGGCGTGCCGACCAGTAATCGTCGTCCGGGCGGTCGTGGCTGACCGTTGGCCGCGCCTCGGCCCAGGCCCGGTAGAACAGGCTGAGCAGGCGATGGTGGAACACATCGAGAAAGCGCTTGCTGGTGCTGTCGGCGTGGTTACGCTGGCGTTCGCGCACGTACTCGGTGAGGTGCAGCGGCAGCGGGCCGTTGGGGCCGCCGAGGCCGAAGAAGAACTGCTCCAGGCGCGCCGGCGCACCATCGACGCCCGGTTGCACCGAAGCCAGGGTGGCCGGGGCGAAGGTGCATTCGGCCTGTTGTCCCAGGCGCAGCGGGTCATCGGCCAGGCGCAACGAATGGCCCAGGCGCGGCAGCTCGGGGGACTCGCACTCGATGCGCCGCAACGCCTGGAAGAAGTCGTATTCCCAGGGTTCCTGGTGCATCGCCTCCAGGGTACTCACAGGGTCGGACGACGTCCGGGCTTGGCTTTCCATCGCATGATCTCGCCGCGTTCGGTGGTACGGATCACCGTCTCGGTAAAACTGTTGATCGACACGTAGCGTGCCAGGAAGCGTTCGAACACGGCGCCGAGCAGAAACACGCCGGTGCCGCGAAACGCGTTTTCATCGAATTCCAGGGTGATCTCCAGGCCACGGCCGAACACGATCGGCCCCGGCATCGGCAAGCGGCGGGTGCAGGCCTTGCTGCTGACCTCGCGCAGGCCTTCGATCTGCAATTGCAGCGCCGCGTCGTTGCTGTCGCCGTACAGGCGCAGCAGCTCGCGCAGGGCGGCAGCGCCCTGGCCTTGCTCGCTCAGGGACAAATAGTTCAACGACAACTGGCTGATCAATCGCCAGGCCTTGGCATCGTGGGCATGGCTGGCCCGTGGACGACTCGGCCCGGCCACGCAGCGCACGGCGGCTACCGGCGCGCTGTCGGCCAGGGTGAAGTCGGTCTTGCCGTTGCCCACGCTCATGAACAGCGGCAGGTCACGGTTGGTGCACAACGCGGTCACGCCCAGTTGGCGCAAGTCGTGGCGGTAAGGCGCTTGCTGGCTGTCCACCAGGCTGACGAAGGTTTCGCTGCCGATGTAGGTCGAGCGCGGGCCGTTGCGCCGTTGATCACTGGACAGCACCCGCGGTTCACGGCGCACGGTGTAGTAAGCCTGGTCGCGCCCGTAACGGGATGGATCGCGCACCGCGTAGAACGGCAGGAACGGTTGCTCCGGCCCGGTGCCGTGGCCGGTGAGGCCAGTGAGCGAATGCACTTCGAAGTCCATTGGCCGGGTGCGGTCGGCGATCACGTGGTGCTCGTTGACCCGCTCCGACAGGTGAATGCGGTCCAGGCGCCGGGGGAACAGATTGGTCGCCGGGGTGCAGAACGGCAGGAACTGCGTCGCGCTCACGCTGCCTTCCAGGCTCGGATCGTGACGGTCGAACAGCACGATCAGTTCCAGTTCCTGGCCGTCGCAGCGCTTGACCGCCCGGCTCAGTTGGGTGAAGTCGACGAACAGGAAGCGCTGGGGCAGGGCGAAGTATTCCTGCAACAGGCGATAGCCCTGGAACGCCCGCGACACCACCGGCAGCGCCGCATCGGCATCGTCGAAACCTCGCGAGCGCAGTGCGTCCTGCGCCAGGCGCTCGACCCAGTCGCCTCCGGGCTTGCGGGCGAATACCGCGCAGGCGTTGCCGAGCAACTGCTCGTAAAGGCGGAAGGGTTGTTCGTCGGTGCCGCTGAGGTACAGCGGCAGGTTGTCCAGGGCCAGGCTGTTGAACGGCAATTCGGCACCGGTGCGCAGGGTGATGCGCAGGCCGGCCTTGGCTTTCGGTTCACTGGCGGCCAGGCGCCCGAGCACGGTGGACGGGTTGCCGAAGTATTCGGCCTGGCTGACCTGCAACGGCCACAGCGTCACCGCGTGGGCGGTGCGGTACTCGCAGCAGGTCTGGGTTTCGCGTCCCAGGGCGGCCCGCAGGACGGTATCCCGAGGCAGTTGGAAGCCACCGCTCAGCGAGCCTTCGTCCGGGTCGGCCTGCATCTGCACCACGGTCATCGACGGCGTGGGCGCCAGATAGTGCGGGTAGGCGATTTCAAGCAAGTTGTGGGTGAACGTCGGGTACTCGGCATCGAGCTTGAGCTGCACCCGGGCGGTCAGGTAGGCGAAGCCTTCGAGCAGGCGTTCGACGTAAGGGTCGGCGCAGTCCATGCCGGACAACGTCAGCCGACTGGCGATCTTGGGGTATTCCTTGGCAAACTCCGCCGCGCTTTCGCGCACGTGGTGCAGTTCCTGGTTATACAGCTCCAGCAGGCGCGGGTTCATGGGCGCCTCCGCTGGTCAGCGTTGACTACCCGCACATGGCCGGTTTCCAGGTCCAGGTCGGTTTGCAGCATCAGGCGCAGCGGCACCGGCTGGGCCCACAGGTCGCCTTCAATCTCGAAGCTCAGGGCGTTGTGGTTCATCTCCGCCGTGGCCCGGGCCCGGACGCGCAGAGTGTGGCGCAGGATCCGCGGTTCGAACGTGGCGATGGCCTGGTGTATCAGCGCTTCGAGGGCCGGGACGTCAACGTTCGACGCGCTGTTACCGGCCAGCGCCGGCAGCCCGAAATTCACCACTGAGGTGCCCGCCGGGGTATGCAGCGTTGCGTCGTGGCCGAGCAGGCAGGTGGTGTTGAGCAGCCACGCCAGGTCGCGCAGCACCGAGGCCTTGAGCTGGGTGAGCGAGAGCACGCGCTTGTCGGCGCTTTCCTTGGGATTGGTCGGATCGTCGTCGGTCAGCCGGTCCAGCAGGGACGGTTGCAGGCGATCGCGGGTGGCGACTTCGGTTACCACGTAAAAAGGGCCACGAAGTTCTTCTGATCGAAAGCGCCCGGCAGGCAATGACCACCGCCAGCTACCATCGAGGCTTCCAGCTGACCAGCCATTTTCCTGATCGCCTGGTACTGAGAACGGCATTCAGTGCTCGGCGCAGGTTCCGGTGCAAAGTGCTGGACGATAATAATCTGGGCGTTATTGAAGTTTTCGACGCGTGGTTTACCTTGGCGATCGACGCCCAGATGGCAAGGCCAGGGCATGTCCAGGGTCAACAGGCTTTGATCCGGTTTACGCAAGGCGCAGCGTTGATCGTGGTTCTCAAGGGTCAATACTTGACCGCCAAGATCGACCTGATTGTCTTGTGCGGTGGTTGTGTCCGGGGCCGTTTCGGCGCAGGCGTACAGACTCAACAGCACGCAACTCGACAGCAGTGAATGCAGCGTACGCTTGATCATGACAGTTCCCAGAACCAGACTTGTTTTGAGCGATGGGCCTGGTCTGCGAAGTCACCCGTGACCCTGCCGCGATTCCACAGATCGATGTGGTCGCCGGTACGCGCTTCCAGGGATTGCCCGTGCCGTGCAAAGCAGTCCTTGAAGAAGATGATCCCGGTCTTTTGAGCGAGCTTGCGCCGATCTTCGGCACTTCCAGAGAGAATCAGCGGACGACCCAGGTGGTGCCGCCAGAGCCAGTTGGCCAGCGATTCCGCGCCCCGCGCGTGTTCGTGCGCGCACTTGGGTTCGGTGTAGGTCGACTTGTTGACCTTGATGGTTTTTTCCGCGTTGAGCGTGACGCTCATGCGGATAGCGCATTGATTGTCCCAAGGGCCGTCGCAGGGCGTTGGCGTATCGGGATAGCTGTTCCACAAATTGATAAACGAAGGCTTGGCCATGACTCAGATACCGCGCTGTAGAGGATTGGATTCGAGCAAGCACCAAACACCCCCGGCGCGTGGCACCGGGGGCGTCTTCGATTACACCTTGGTGTTGGTGCGGATGTTCCAGCCGAACTTGACCGGACCGCCTTCCTTGGTACCGTCGGCTTTCTGCGGTTGGTAGTCCACCAGCACCTTGGCGAAGTTCAGGGTGACGTTTTCGGTCAGGCGATCATCGCTGCCCGAACCGCCAGTGCTCATGGAGGTGATGATCACTTCTTCAAGGTTGATGATCATGTACTCGACCTGGCTCTCGCCACCGGCCTTGCGCACTACCAATTTGACCTTGTCGATGTGCTTGCCGCTGGCGCAGTGCATCATCAGGTTCGGGGTGGCTTTGTCGACCCACTTGGTCAGCGACAGATCCTGAATATTCACCTTGCCCGCGCCACCGCCGGTGCCGGAGTGCATGTTACCGGTCTGGGACATGCCCCAGCTCCAGTTCAGGACGTCGATCTCGTCCTTGTGGGCCTTGTCCATGGACTCGCCCTTGATGTCGCCGATCTTGATGAAAATATCAACAGCCATGTTTTCTCCCTGTGTGGTTTCTAACCACATTGTTTGGTTGACGCTGACCTTGCGAATTCTGTGTTCAACAGCGATCTGCAACCGGATGAAGATCCCTGTGGGACACCCTTTGTGGCGAGGGA
>NZ_JBKGGU010000046.1:0-6866 GCF_052042015.1 Pseudomonas sp. SMV71
GGCATTGCTCCGTGGGCCCGCCGCGATGGGCCATCCATGGCCCTGCGCGGCTATCCCGGCATCCATGCCGGGATGCCCACTACGCAATGCCTGCGCTCGGCCCTTGTGGTTAACGGGGCGCGCAGATCAAAAGCCAAAGCAAAGCAAAGCAAAGCAAAGCAAAAGCGAAAGCGAAGCGGCCTTATAGCCGACCTATCTCTCTCGTCCCTCCCCCGATCCAACTGTGGGAGCGAGCCTGCTCGCGATGGCGTCAGCCAGGACAACCCACGACCCGTGGCGAGGGAGCTTGCTCCCGCTCGGCTGCGCAGCAGTCGCAAAACCGGGCAGTGCGGTAGCCTGGAAAAAGCAGGGGCCTGCTTTGCAGGCCAGCGGGAGCAAGCTCCCTCGCCACGTTGGATTTGGGTTGATTCAAAACTCGAGATCAACCAAAGCCCACGAGGGGGGCGAGGATGTTGTGATCGACACGAACCACTGTGGGAGCGAGCCTGCTCGCGATGGCGTCAGTCCAGACAAGACGCAGGCTAGATCAACCCCTTCTCATCATCATCGATCAGCCGGCTCAACCCGCCCAAGGCTTCCCGCGCCTGGTTGCGGTCCATCAGCTTGGCCTGGGCCGCGGCTGGCAGGTCGGTGACGCGGATCACGCCTTTGCTGGTCAGGACCTGGATCAGGTCGTCGAGGACCCGGATCATTTCCAGGTCGCTCTGCTTGAGCTGCTTGAGGCTGTTTTCTACTGCCTGATTGGCGAACCAATCCTGGATCTCGTGGTTGTCGGCCGGCAGGGTTTCGGTGGCCTCGGTATAGGCGGTGGCTTCCACGCGCACCAGTAGGCCTTGTGCATCGCGTTGCACGTAAAACATCGGGCATCCCTCATGTAGAAAGCAGCGTCATGCCGGGCAGCATAGGCCAACTGTGCGGGAGTATGAACACTTATTGTGGCGAGGGAGCTTGCTCCCGCTGGGGCGCGAAGCGGCCCTGTTTTCAGGGCTGCTTGGCAGGCCAGCGGGAGCAAGCTCCCTCGCCACGGTTTGTGTCAGGTTCAGCTGTTGTTGTGATCGATCTTGATGGTCGGGTCACTGCCGGCAATCAGCGAGTTCAGGTTGACGTTCGACCAGTTGTTGCCTTCGAGCTTGATCGTCACGTCCGGCGCCGCTGCGGCGTTGCCGGTGTTGAACTGGCCGGAGCTGCTGACTTGCAGCGACGACACGCCATCGACCGTACTGATCTTCAGGAAGTGGTCGATGGTGCTGCCGCTTTCGCCCTGCAACAGATCCCGCAGGTCGATCCGGTCGCCGTCAGCGGCCTTGAAATCCTTGATTACATCAGTCCCGGTGTCGCCGGACTTCCAGACAAAGGTGTCGCCACCCAGACCACCGATCAGGGTGTCATTGCCCTGACCGCCAATCAGCGTGTCGTTGCCCGTGCCGCCGAGCAGGATGTCATTGCCTTTGCCGCCGTCGAGCAAATCGTTGCCGCCCTGGCCGAAGATAATGTCATTGCCGCCACCGCCCAACAGCGTGTCGTTGCCATCGTGGGCGCCGGACACATCGAACGCGGTGTAGTGCTCGGTGATGTACTGGTGCACGTTGCTGGTGCTGACCTTGCTGACGTCCACGCCGTTCTGCTGGGCCACGAACGCCTGGATGGCCTGGTAGCCTTCGCCGGCCACGCCGTTGAAACTCACCAGGTCGCCGAACAGGATGTCGTTGCCGCTACCGCCGTTGACCGTATCGGCGCCGGGCATCGTCGCTTCGGTGTGGCCGATGATCGAGTTCGCCAGGTCTTTGGGGTCAATATTGGTTTGTGGCGTCAGGTCCGAGTCGTACGGCTTGAGGTCAGCCAGGGTCACACCATTGTTCAGGCCGATGGCCTCGACGTTGCTCAGACTTTTCAACAGGGTAAAGCTGGCGGTCGAGCCCGATGCGGCCGAGCCGCTGTCGCTCAGGTAGGAGAACTCGAACGTGCCGTTGCCCTCGGCGTGCACCGTGCCGACATAGCTGTCACTCCAGTACTTGCCGTTTTTGGTCGACAGGTACATCTCACCGTCTTCGTAGATGGTGTATTTGTGGGTGCTGTCGATCGTCTGGGTGTAGTACTTGCCGACGGTGTAGTTGGCCGCACTCAGGACGTCATCGAGCTTGACGGTGCCGTACAGCGTCGGGTTCGTCTGTTCGCCGGCCTGGTAGAGGTTCGGCTGGCCGTCGGTGATGAAGTACGTCAGGTTCTTCGCGTCGATATTGTTCTTGGCCAGGGTGCTGTTGAAGAAGTTCGCGGTGGTCTTGAACACGTCTTCGTAGTTGGTACTGCCGCCGGAGACCATCGAGTCGAGCACGGACTTGAGCAGCGTCAGCGCGTTCGGGTCGTTGAGGTTCACCGCAACGGACTTGTTCACCTGGGTGTCGAAATCCGCCAGGAAGATGTTCACCGTCCCGGAGTTGCTGCCCATGCTCTGCTTGAGCGTATTGAACACCGAGGTCAACGAGTTCTTGGCGGCGGTTACGGACGACGAGCTCATGCTGCCGGAGCTGTCGACCATGAAGGCGATGTTGTAGTTGACGCCCGGCACCACGGTCAGGCCGCCAATGTCGGCAACGATGATGTCATTGCCATCGGTGCCAGTCACGGTGTCGTCGGCGGATGTCGCGGTCACGGCGTTGTAGGTCGCCGGGTACACGGTCACCGGGATTTGCGCGGTGCTGGTGGCCGAGCCGCCAAGCGCTTCGGTGGAAGTCGAGGTCACGGTCAAGTTGAACTGGCCGTTGTAGTAGGACGGTGGCGTCAGGGTCAGACTGCCCAGGTTCCAACCGGTGACCGATGCTTCGCCGTTGCTGCCCACGGTCGCGGTATGGCCGGCGCCGTCGCTCAGGACGCTGCCTTCCGGGATGCCGCCGATCTTCACGCTCAGGCTTTCGGAGCCGTCGGTGTCGGTCAGGGCCGTGGTGATCTTCGACAGGTGAACGCTGGTGCCTTCGGCGCCCTCGTTGAGCTTGTAGCCGTCGTAGTAGCCTTCGCCGTTGCTGCCGTGCAGATCGGAGACAGTCACGCCGGCATTCGCCAGGTCGGCCACGCCGGTGTACAGCGGCACGCCGGCACTGCTCAGGTCCACGGGAGCGCTGCCGTTGACCGACAGGTTCACGTCATAGCTGCCTGGGCCGGTCTGGTTGTGGTGGTAGATGTCCAGGGTGTAGTAGCCGCTGGTGGTCGGTGTGAACGAACCGTTCAACTTGCCACCGGCGCCCCAGGTAATCGCCGCCACGTCCTTGCCACCGACGGTCACCAGCAGGCTGTCGTCGCCGGTGCCGCTGAAGGTGTAGGTTTTGCCCGCTTCAAGGTACATCAGGCCCGAGGTTTTCGAGGCGGTGCCCGGGTTCACGTTGCTGTCGGACTGCACGTTGGTCACGGTGCCGCTGCTGTTTGGCGTACCGGCAGCGTCTATCACTGACTTGAGCGTGCCGGACGGCGCGCCGCTGCCATCGGTGCCCAGGCCCGACAGGCCGGTCCAGACTTCCTTGATCAGCCCGGTGGAGGTCACGGCATTGCCGGCCACGTTGAGGCTCGGCGCATCGGCGACCGGAGTGATGTCGATCTTCACGGTACCGGTATTGCCCAGCGTCTGGCCGTCGGTCGGTTGGAAGCTGATCTGGGCGTAGTCGGCCTTCTGGTCGCCCACGCCGGCCGGGTTGCCATTGGCGCCGGATTCGTTGGCGTCAGGGGTGAAGCGCAGCTTGCCGGCGTCGATGTCCGCTTTGGTGAAGGTCTGGTTGTTGGCCACGTCCTTCCAGGTCGCACCGTCCAGGTACTGCAACTTGCCGTCAGCCGGCAGGCCGGTGATTTTCACGCCCAGGTTGGCGGCGGAGCTGTCCACATCACTCACGCCGAAGGTCGACCAGCCGAGCACCAGCGCGGTGTCTTCGGTGCCGGTTACAGCGCCACCGGTAGCCACCGGCGCATCGTTGACTCCGACCACATTCACCGTGGTGGTGGCGGTATTGGAGTAGCTGGTGCCATCGGTCACCGTCACGGTGATGATGCGCGGTACGGTGCTCGGGTCTTCGCTGTTGTTGATGAACGTGATGTTCTTGATCTGCTGCATGTAGTCAGCCAGCGTCGCGTTGCCCGACAGGGTCAGCGTGACCGTGCCGTTGGTGCTGTTGGCGTTGATGCTGATGCCATTGACGCTGTTGCCCAGGTTCAGCGCATCGCCGGGCTGACGGTTGGTCAGCACGATGGTTGCGCCGGTCAGCATGGTGCTGTCCGGGTCGGTGATTTTCAGGTCCGTATCAGCGATGGATACGCCAGGGCCGGCGGTGCCTTCGGTGAAAGTGACCTGGTAATCGGCGCCGGTCTTGCCGCTGGAGTTGTTGGCGTCCAGGTCAAGGACCGGCGCTGCATCGTTGTCGATGATCGAGGTGCTGACGCTGCCGTTGGTGCCGCTGACCGCCAGGTGCTCGAAGTTGCCGCCAGTGGCCGAATCGACCTTGACCACGAAGTTTTCGGTGCCTTCGGTGATCTTGTCGTCCAGCGTCGCCACGTTGAAGGTGGCGCTGGTGGCGTTGGCCGGAATTTTCACGGTATAGACGCCGGTGAAGTCCGAACCGTCGGCGGCGGTGCCGCTGTAGACGATCTTGACCGTGACTTCGGTTTGGGCCGGGTTCGTCAGGCTGACCGTGTACGTGGCGGTCTGGCCTTCGGTGACCGAAGTGCTGCCACTGATGCTGACGGTGGTGTTGTCGACGGTATCGGTAACCGCGGTGACCGCAGGCGTAGTGCTTGGAACCAGGTTCTCGAAGCTGCCGCCGGTAACGGTCTTGATGGTCGCCGAGACATTGCCGGCGTCCAGGTAGACGTCGTCTTTCGGAGCGTCGACCGTGACGGTGCCAGTGGTTTTGCCAGCGTCGATGTGGATGACCGCGCCGTTGCTCAGGGTGACGGTGACAGGCGTACCGGCAGCATTGGTCAGGGTGGCGGTGTAGGTGATCTGGCCACCCTCGGCAACCGTACCGGTGGCGCTGAGGCTCAGGCCGGTGTTGTCCTGGGTATCGGTGACGGTGGTGTCAGCCGTTTTGCCGTCGATCTCCAGTTTTTCGTAGTTGCCGCCTTTGGCGTCGTCAATCTTGACGCTCAGGTTGTCGCCGCCAGCGAGGGCGTCGTTCGGCGTGACGAAGTTGACCGAACCGCTGCTCGCGCCAACCGGGATGGTGATGGTTTGGCCGTTCGACAGGGTGACAACCAGCGGAGCGCCGGTGACCGGAGCGTTGACCGAGGCGGTGTAAACCACCGTTCCACCTTCGGCGACGGTCGAAGTGGCCGACAGGCTCACAGTCGAAGTGTCGATGGTATCGGTGACGTCAGTAACCGCAGGCGTGGTGCTTGGCACCAAGTTCTCGAAGTTACCGCCCGTGGCCTTATCGATGCTGACTTCAACTTTGCCGGCGTCTTTGTAGACGTCGTCCTTCGGCGCATCAACGGTGACGGTGCCAGTGGTTTTGCCAGCGTCGATGTGGATGACCGCGCCGTTGCTCAGGGTAACGGTGACAGGTGTACCGGCGGCGTTGGTCAGGGTCGCGGTGTAGGTGATCTGGCCACCCTCGGCAACCGTACCGGTAGCGCTGAGGCTCAGGCCGGTGTTGTCCTGGGTATCGGTGACGGTGGTGTCAGCCGATTTGCCGTCGATGGCGAGTTTTTCGTAGTTGCCGCCCTTGGCGTCGTCGATCTTGACGCTCAGGTTATCGCCGCCTGCCAACGCATCGTTCGGGGTAACGAAGTTGACCGAGCCGCTGCTTGCGCCAACCGGGATGGTGATGGTTTGGCCGTTCGACAGGGTGACAACCAGCGGAGCGCCGGTAACCGGCGCGTTGACCGAGGCGGTGTAGACGACGGTGCCGCCTTCGGCAACGGTCGAGGTCGCGGTGAGCGAGACGGTGCTGGTGTCGATGGTATCGGTGACGTCAGTGACCGCAGGCGTGGTGCTCGGAACCAGATTCTCGAAGTTACCGCCCGTGGCTTTATCGATGCTGACTTCCACCTTGCCGGCGTCTTTGTAGACGTCGTCCTTCGGCGCATCAACGGTGACGGTGCCGGTGGTTTTGCCGGCGTCGATGTGGATGACCGCGCCGTTGCTCAGAGTAACGGTGACAGGTTTACCGGCAGCATTGGTCAAGGTCGCGGTGTAAACGATCGAGCCGCCTTCAGCGACGGTGTCGGTCGCAGTCAATGTCAGACCGGTAGTGTCCTGAGTATCGGTGACGGTGGTGTCAGCCGACTTGCCGTCGATGGCGAGTTTTTCGTAGTTGCCGCCTTTGGCGTCGTCAATCTTGACGCTCAGGTTATCGCCGCCAGCGAGGGCGTCGTTTGGCGTGACGAAGTTGACCGAACCGCTGCTCGCGCCAACCGGGATGGTGATGGTTTGGCCGTTGGACAGGGTCACGACCAGCGGAGCGCCGGTGACCGGAGCGTTGACCGATGCGGTGTAGACGACGGTGCCGCCTTCGGCAACGGTCGAGGTCGCGGTGAGCGAAACGGTGCTGGTGTCGATGGTGTCAGTGACGTCAGTGACCGCGGGCGTGGTGCTTGGCACCAAGTTCTCGAAGTTACCGCCTGTGGCTTTATCGATGCTGACTTCCACTTTGCCGGCGTCTTTGTAGACGTCGTCCTTCGGCGCATCAACGGTGACGGTGCCGGTGGTTGCACCGGCAGCGATATTGATGACCGCGCCGTTGCTCAGGGTGACGGTGACAGGTGTACCGGCGGCGTTGGTCAAGGTTGCGGTGTAAACGATCGAACCGCCTTCAGCGACGGTGTCGGTCGCAGTCAATGTCAGACCGGTCGTGTCCTGAGTATCGGTGACGGTAGTGTCAGCCGACTTC
>NZ_JBKGGU010000047.1:0-2992 GCF_052042015.1 Pseudomonas sp. SMV71
ATGAGCAAGCGTACGAATTTTCGGCGAATGTCGTCTTCACAGTATAACCAGATTGCTTGGGGTTATATGGTCAAGTGAAGAAGCGCATACGGTGGATGCCTTGGCAGTCAGAGGCGATGAAAGACGTGGTAGCCTGCGAAAAGCTTCGGGGAGTCGGCAAACAGACTTTGATCCGGAGATCTCTGAATGGGGGAACCCAACCAGCACAAGCTGGTTATCTTACGCTGAATACATAGGCGTAAGAAGCGAACCAGGGGAACTGAAACATCTAAGTACCCTGAGGAAAAGAAATCAACCGAGATTCCCTTAGTAGTGGCGAGCGAACGGGGACTAGCCCTTAAGCTTCTTTGATTTTAGCGGAACGCTCTGGAAAGTGCGGCCATAGTGGGTGATAGCCCTGTACGCGAAAGGATCTTAGAAGTGAAATCGAGTAGGACGGAGCACGAGAAACTTTGTCTGAATATGGGGGGACCATCCTCCAAGGCTAAATACTACTGACTGACCGATAGTGAACCAGTACCGTGAGGGAAAGGCGAAAAGAACCCCGGAGAGGGGAGTGAAATAGATCCTGAAACCGTATGCGTACAAGCAGTGGGAGCCCACTTTGTTGGGTGACTGCGTACCTTTTGTATAATGGGTCAGCGACTTATTTTCAGTGGCGAGCTTAACCGAATAGGGGAGGCGTAGCGAAAGCGAGTCTTAATAGGGCGTCTAGTCGCTGGGAATAGACCCGAAACCGGGCGATCTATCCATGGGCAGGTTGAAGGTTAGGTAACACTGACTGGAGGACCGAACCGACTACCGTTGAAAAGTTAGCGGATGACCTGTGGATCGGAGTGAAAGGCTAATCAAGCTCGGAGATAGCTGGTTCTCCTCGAAAGCTATTTAGGTAGCGCCTCATGTATCACTGTAGGGGGTAGAGCACTGTTTCGGCTAGGGGGTCATCCCGACTTACCAAACCGATGCAAACTCCGAATACCTACAAGTGCCGAGCATGGGAGACACACGGCGGGTGCTAACGTCCGTCGTGAAAAGGGAAACAACCCAGACCGTCAGCTAAGGTCCCAAAGTTATGGTTAAGTGGGAAACGATGTGGGAAGGCTTAGACAGCTAGGAGGTTGGCTTAGAAGCAGCCACCCTTTAAAGAAAGCGTAATAGCTCACTAGTCGAGTCGGCCTGCGCGGAAGATGTAACGGGGCTCAAACCATACACCGAAGCTACGGGTATCACGTAAGTGATGCGGTAGAGGAGCGTTCTGTAAGCCTGTGAAGGTGAGTTGAGAAGCTTGCTGGAGGTATCAGAAGTGCGAATGCTGACATGAGTAACGACAATGGGTGTGAAAAACACCCACGCCGAAAGACCAAGGTTTCCTGCGCAACGTTAATCGACGCAGGGTTAGTCGGTCCCTAAGGCGAGGCTGAAAAGCGTAGTCGATGGAAAACAGGTTAATATTCCTGTACTTCTGGTTATTGCGATGGAGGGACGGAGAAGGCTAGGCCAGCTTGGCGTTGGTTGTCCAAGTTTAAGGTGGTAGGCTGAAATCTTAGGTAAATCCGGGGTTTCAAGGCCGAGAGCTGATGACGAGTTACCCTTTGGGTGACGAAGTGGTTGATGCCATGCTTCCAAGAAAAGCTTCTAAGCTTCAGATAACCAGGAACCGTACCCCAAACCGACACAGGTGGTTGGGTAGAGAATACCAAGGCGCTTGAGAGAACTCGGGTGAAGGAACTAGGCAAAATGGCACCGTAACTTCGGGAGAAGGTGCGCCGGTGAGGGTCAAGCACTTGCTGCGTAAGCCCACGCCGGTCGAAGATACCAGGCCGCTGCGACTGTTTATTAAAAACACAGCACTCTGCAAACACGAAAGTGGACGTATAGGGTGTGACGCCTGCCCGGTGCCGGAAGGTTAATTGATGGGGTTAGCTAACGCGAAGCTCTTGATCGAAGCCCCGGTAAACGGCGGCCGTAACTATAACGGTCCTAAGGTAGCGAAATTCCTTGTCGGGTAAGTTCCGACCTGCACGAATGGCGTAACGATGGCGGCGCTGTCTCCACCCGAGACTCAGTGAAATTGAAATCGCTGTGAAGATGCAGTGTATCCGCGGCTAGACGGAAAGACCCCGTGAACCTTTACTATAGCTTTGCACTGGACTTTGAATTTGCTTGTGTAGGATAGGTGGGAGGCTTTGAAGCGTGGACGCCAGTCTGCGTGGAGCCATCCTTGAAATACCACCCTGGCAACTTTGAGGTTCTAACTCAGGTCCGTCATCCGGATCGAGGACAGTGTATGGTGGGTAGTTTGACTGGGGCGGTCTCCTCCTAAAGAGTAACGGAGGAGTACGAAGGTGCGCTCAGACCGGTCGGAAATCGGTCGTAGAGTATAAAGGCAAAAGCGCGCTTGACTGCGAGACAGACACGTCGAGCAGGTACGAAAGTAGGTCTTAGTGATCCGGTGGTTCTGTATGGAAGGGCCATCGCTCAACGGATAAAAGGTACTCCGGGGATAACAGGCTGATACCGCCCAAGAGTTCATATCGACGGCGGTGTTTGGCACCTCGATGTCGGCTCATCACATCCTGGGGCTGAAGCCGGTCCCAAGGGTATGGCTGTTCGCCATTTAAAGTGGTACGCGAGCTGGGTTTAGAACGTCGTGAGACAGTTCGGTCCCTATCTGCCGTGGACGTTTGAGATTTGAGAGGGGCTGCTCCTAGTACGAGAGGACCGGAGTGGACGAACCTCTGGTGTTCCGGTTGTCACGCCAGTGGCATTGCCGGGTAGCTATGTTCGGAAAAGATAACCGCTGAAAGCATCTAAGCGGGAAACTTGCCTCAAGATGAGATCTCACTGGAGCCTTGAGCTCCCTGAAGGGCCGTCGAAGACTACGACGTTGATAGGCAGGGTGTGTAAGCGCTGTGAGGCGTTGAGCTAACCTGTACTAATTGCCCGTGAGGCTTGACCATATAACACCCAAGCAATCTGCAGACTCTGAGCT
>NZ_JBKGGU010000048.1:0-2909 GCF_052042015.1 Pseudomonas sp. SMV71
ATTTCTTCCGTCAACTGGCCGAGGGCATTCCAGCTCAGCCGGTGGAAACTGCCGTCGGGGTGGCAGGTTTCCAGCAGCCGGCCGCGCCCGTCGTATTTGTAGAAAGTGACGTGGCCGTCGGGGTCGGTCTGGCGGGTGATATCGCCCTGGTCGTTGCGTCGGTAGGTCCAGATGGCGTTACCGCGGGAGCGGGCGTGCAGGAAACCGTTGCGGTACTCGTAGGACGTCGGCACCTCATCCGGCGGAATCAGCGCCACCAGGCGTCCGACTTCGTCGTAGCGGTATTCGGTGACGGCGCCCAGCGGATCCTGCTCGGCGATCAGCCGGCCCTGGTCGTCATAGGCCTTGAGGTGCTCGCCGCCATCGGGCTCGACCTTGCGCACCAGCCGCGCCCGGTCGTCGTGCTCATAGATTTCCTGGCTGCCATCCAGGTGCCGGACCGTGACCAGGCCGTCCTCGCCCCAGGTGTAGCGGCTGTCCATCTGCGCAAACGAGGCCCAGTGCCGGACACAGCGCGCCGCCGGGCCGGCGCCCTGCCATTCCCAGAAGAAACTCGCGCCACCGGCCAGTTGCCGCTGGAGGATGACGTGACGGTCGTCATAGTCATAACGCTCGCTTTCACCGACGGCGTTGGTCGCTTCGATCAGTCGGAAACGTCCGTCGTAGCGGTAGGACGCCAGCGTCTGCTCGGTACGCCAGACGTCGTCCTGGGTATTGGCCGGGTGAAAACTCTGATAGTCGACGGCGACCAGGTGCCGCTGTTCATAGCGCAGCCGCAGTGCGCGGCCGGCGCCGTTGTCCAGGCGGCTGATGTCGCCATGGATGTTGCGTTGAACGGTCAGGCGGTTGTCGTAGCGGTCGCTGAGAGCGGTCAGATGACCGTCGCGAAAGTGTAGGAAAGGCGCCTGGTCGCCGGGCTGGGCGATGATCAGTTCGTCCGGCTCGGTGCCCAGGTAGATAGCGGCGCGGGCCAGGCTGTTGTGGATCGCCGGGCGTTGGGCGGTGGGCAGCGGAAAAAGGGTGCGACGGTTTTCCTGGTCGACCCAGGTAACTTGCTCGCCTTCCAAGAGCAGGCGATGGGCCAGGGCATGGCTCCAGCCGCGCCCGAGCCCGATGTCCAGGTCGGCGGCGCTGGTGCGGTATAAGCGGGTGAAGACGAAGGGCAGACGGCCATCGAGCACGCCGTCTTCCAGGGTCAGCAGTTCCTCGCCGGTGACCATCGACACCGGGCAGCCGCTGGTGGCGGTCTGGGCGGCGGTGTCGGCGCTGTCGCCGTTGGGGTTTTTCGATTGGGTGGGGGCGTCGTCGAAGGGTTCGTATTTGCTGAGTTGGGTGGAGCCCCGGGATTTTTCCCGCGCCACAGCAGCGGGGTTGCTGACAGACAAGGCCGGCGCGTGCTCAGGGGTGATGTTCAAAGGTCCGACAGGTGTCGGCTTCAACGGCGCGCGTTGAGCGCTGACTACCAGCGGTTTCAGCACATCGGCATGTTGATCGAGCCGGTTGGTGGTGAGCTCTCCCAGCCTCCGGCTCGACGCCTGCAACCATTGCCGAGCCCGTCCCGACCGGACTCTATCCAGCACCCTGCCACTCATGCGCACGCCCAGGCCGAGGGCGCCGGTCAAACGCGTCAGCAGGAAACTGATCAGCACCGAGGCGCGCATTTCGCCAACGACTTCAGCCAGGTATTGCGGCGGCAACATCCGCAGCCAACTGGCGAAGGCTGCCATGTGAACGAAGAGCAACGGCTCGTCGCTCAACACCATCAAGCCTTTGGCAATTGCCTCGGAGGAGGCTTTGAGCAGCTGTTCAAGTTCAGCCTGGGTCAGGTAGTCCAGCAGTTTTTCGCTGTTGGCCTGTAGATCCGCCAGCAGCTCGAAGACCTGTTTAACGTCGTCCCACAACCCATGCAGGGCCTTTTCAAAACCGCGCCAATCGGCTTGCTGCAACATCCCGTAGCGTTCGCGAAAACCGGCGTCGGAAAATTCGCTCCACAGTGGTTGAAATTCGCCTTCCCACTCGGCCTTCAGCCAGCCCTCCAGTTCGGCGATCACGCCTTGGTAGGACGCATAAAGCGCCTTGACGTGATCCGCCGTGACCTGAGGGAAAAAAGTGATGCGATAGCGGTGCCCGCGCCAGCACTCGGGGATTTCCAGAATGCCGCTGGGGCCGATCACGTGGTGGACCGGCTCGCCGAACGTCTCCTCCCCCGGCGCGCCCCCGGTAACCGGCTCCAACATCACTGGCGTGTCGCCGATCGGCACGAAACGCGCCGCCTGGAACATATGCACCAGCGTCAGCGGACCGCCCGCCGGACAGGCCGTCACCGTGGCGCTGACGGGTTCATTCAGGTTTTTAGGCGCCGCCAGCGAGACTTCATTGCCGACTTTGAATACTTGTTCAACACCCAGCGCCCAGCCGGTCCAGAGGCTTTCAGCCAGGGCGTCGTAGTCGTTCAGGCAATTGCGAAAATCCGCCAGCACCGCCTCGACATCCGGCTGCTCGGGGTCCATGGCCGCCACCACCAGCAAGCCGATGGTGTTGTTCATAGCCAGGAGTTTGTCGCGGACGAACATGCAGGAATCTCGCATAACTGGACGGACGCGAGACTTTGCCGAGGTTGGCTGAGGAATTAAGTCAGGGAAAGAAGCGGTGGGTGTAGGGCGATTCGGTAAATCGCGGTACGGCTGGAAGGAATTGGGTGGCTGTCAGGCCGTCTCGCGAGCAGGCTCGCTCCCACAGTTGGATTGGGGTATGCCGCGAGAGATAGGTCGGCTGTCAGGCCGTCTTCGCGGGCAAGCCCGCTCCCACAGTTGGATCTGGGTAAGCTCGGAGAAATAGACCCTCCGCCAGACCGCCTCGCTTTTGCTCTGGCTTTTGCTCTGGCTTTTGCTCTGGCTCTTGATCTTGGG
>NZ_JBKGGU010000049.1:0-2550 GCF_052042015.1 Pseudomonas sp. SMV71
GATTTCCCAGACCGAGAAGTCGAAGGCGTAGGAATGGAACAGACTCCAGACATCCGCCGGACCAAAGCCGAACCACGCCTGGGTGGCGTCGAACAGCCGCAGGATGTTGCGGTGCGGCTGCAAGGTGCCCTTGGGTTGGCCGGTGGAGCCGGAGGTGTAGATCACGTAGGCCAGGTTCGCGGCGTCCATCGTCACTTGCGGATCGCTGTCGGCGAACTCGCTGACGTCCGCGTCCAGCAGCAGCGTTTGCACACCTGCCGGAACCGGTAATTGCTCGACCAGCGACGCGTGAGTCAGCAGCAGGCGGATGCCGCTGTCCTGCATCATGTAGGCCAGGCGCTCCTGGGGATAACTCGGGTCCAGCGGCACGTAGGCGCCACCGGCCTTGAGGATTGCCAGCAGGCCCACCAGCATGTCGAACCCGCGCTCCACCGCCAGTCCCACCAGCACATCCGGACCGACACCCTGGTCCATCAGTTGATGGGCACGGCGGTTGGCCTGGGTGTTGAGTTCGCCGTAGGTCAGGGTCTCGGCGTTGAAACGCAGGGCAATCGCCTCAGGTCGCAGCCGTGCTTGCTCAGCGATCAGATGATGGACGCAGGCGGTGTTCGGGAAATCACCGGGCGCCGGGTTCCACTGGGCGATGGCCTGTTGTTGCTCGCTGGCGGTCAGCAGCGGCAACTCACCGATGCGTTGCGAAGGGGCGCTGACAATGCCTTGCAGCAGGTTCAGCCAGTGGTCGGCCATGCGTTGCATGGTGCTGGTATCGAACAGGTCGGTGGCGAAGGTCAATGCAGCACTGAGTTCGCCTTCGGCCTCCAGGGTGTCGAGGGTCAGGTCGAACTGCGCGGTCTGGCTTTCCCACTCCTGCGCCTCGATGACCAACCCTGGCAGCGTTGTAATTGCCTGGCGAGCGACGCTCTGATGGTTGTACAACACCTGGAACAGCGGGCTGTGGCTCAGGTTACGCTCGGGGCGCAGCGCCTCGACCAACTGCTCGAACGGCAGGTCCTGATGTGCCTCGGCACCAATGGCCGCGCGCTTGACCTGGGCCAGCAACGCGCTGAAGGATTGCTGCGTGTCGACCTCGGCCTTGAGTACCTGGGTGTTGACGAAGAAGCCGATCAACCCTTCGGTTTCCAGGCGGTTGCGGTTGGCGATGGGCACGCCGACCCGAATGTCGGCCTGACCGCTGTAGCGATGCAACAGCGCCTGGAAAGACGCCAGCAACACCATGAACAGCGTGCAGCCTTCGGCCTGGGCCAGTTGCCGCAATTGTCGGTTCAACTCCGGCGCCAGGCCGATGCCCAGGCGCGCACCGGCAAAACTCTGCCGGGCCGGACGCGGACGGTCGGTCGGCAGTTCCAGCAGTGGCTGCTCACCACCCAGCACATCGGTCCAGTAGGCCAACTGTCGTTCACGTTCACCGGCTTCCATCCACTGGCGCTGCCACACCGCGTAGTCGGCGTACTGGATCGGCAGCTCGGCCAGTGTCAGCGCCTCGCCCTGGCTATAGGCTGCATAGCGCTGGATCAGCTCCTGGACCAGCAACTGCATGGACCAGCCATCGGAGACGATATGGTGCTGGGTCAGCACCAGCACATGTTCCTCGGTTGCCAGTTGCAACAAGCCCACCCGCAGCAGCGGACCGTTTTGCAGATCGAATGGCTGGCTGATCTGACGCCTTACGAACGCCTGGATCTGTTCGGCGGTGGTGCCTGCCGCGCCGTCGAGCACCTCGGGAATCACCGGCGGATCGAGTTCGGCATGAATCACTTGAAAGGCTTGTTCGGCGACCTGGACGAACGTGGTGCGCAGGCTTTCGTGGCGTTGCACCAGCGCGGCGAAACTCTGGCGCAGCGCGTCGAGGTCCAACGTGCCGCGAATCCGCAGCGCCGCTGGAATGTGGTACGCGGCGCTGTGGGGTTCCATCTGCCAGAGGAACCACTGGCGTTGCTGGGCATAAGACAAGGGCAGCCGCGCCTCGTCCCGGGCAATCCGGGGGATACTCGCCGGTCGTAACCCGTCGCTGGGCGCCAGCGCGGCCACGCAGGCAGCGAGGCTGGCGTCTTCGAACAACTGGCGCAATTGCAGGTTCAGGCCGAGGACCTGACGGATACGCGAGGCCATCTGCGTGGCCAACAGCGAATGGCCGCCGAGCTCGAAGAAGTTGTCGTTCAGCCCTACCCGCTCGACCTTGAGCACGTCCTGCCAGATTGCTGCGAGCTGTTGCTCCATCTCGCTTTGCGGGGCCAGATAATCCTGTTGCACCTGACTGGCGTCCGCTGACGGCAAGGCCTTGCGGTCGAGCTTGCCGTTGGCGGTCAGCGGCCATTGATCGAGGAACAACAGGTGCGTCGGCACCATGTAGTCCGGCAGATCGGCCTTGAGCCCGGCCTTGATCTGTTCGCGCAGGTTGGCGGGGTCGGCGGCGCCCGCTGTCGGGATCACATAGCCCACCAGTTGTTGGCCGCTCGGTCCTTCCTGGGCCAGCACCCGTGCTTCGCGCACCGGCTCCAGGGCGTTCAGCCGCGCTTCGATTTCCCCCAG
>NZ_JBKGGU010000050.1:0-1934 GCF_052042015.1 Pseudomonas sp. SMV71
GTGGTTGCCGCCACCGGCATCACGGTGGCGACCGGGGGCCTGGGCTGCTTTTTGCTCGGCGCGGTCGTCGGCGCCGTAGTGGGCCTGGCCATGAGCAAGACCGGGGCGGACAAAGGGTTAAGTAATATTTGCGAAGGCATCGGCAACGCGCTCTTCCCGCCCACGGTGCAGGCCAACATCCTCACCGGCGCCACCGACACCCTGACTAACAACATCCCCGCCGCCCGCGCCGCCGGGGCGATCCAGTCCCATGTCGCGCCGGCCGGCACCGAGCTGGAAGAACCCGAGGCCGAGCCCAGTTACCTGGACATGGCCGAGAATTTCTTCTCGCAGATGTGGCGCCCCACCGTCGCCACCCCCGCCCCCGGCGCGGTGCCCAAGCCGCTGGACATGATCGTCTGCATGAAGCACCCGCCGATGCCACCGCAGTTCCTGGCCGAAGGCTCGGACAAGGTCACCATCAACGGCCAGCCCGCCGTGCGCAGCGGCGACCGCAGCACCTGCGACGCCAAGGTCGTGTCGTCCGGGCTGATTTCCTCCAACGTCACCATTGGCGGCGGTTCGGTGGTGGTGCGTGAAATTCGCAGCGGCAAGACGCCGGGCGTGGGACTGGCGGTGACCGCGCTGCTGATGCTCAAGGGTGGCAAGGGCAAGTTCTTCAGCAAACTGCCGTGCATGCTGGTGGGCGGCGCCGCATCCATGGCGGTCAGCAGTGCGATGGGCGCGGCGGCCAATGCGGCCATGGGCTCGTCGAATCCGGTGCATGCGGCCACCGGCGCCAAGGTGCTGGGCGGTGACGAGGAACTGGACTTCGTCCTGCCCGGCATCCTGCCGATCGACTGGCAACGCTTCTACAACAGCCGTGACGAGCGCGGCGACGGCTTGTTCGGCGTTGGTTGGAGCGTGAGCTACGAGGTGCAGGTCGAGATCCTTCCCCATCCCGACGGCGGCGAGACCCTGGTCTACACCGACGAACAAGGTCGCCCCATCGACATGGGCGCGATCCCCTTGGGCGGCGCGGTGTTCAGCGCCGGCGAGGGCCTCGCCGTGCGCCGACACCTCAACGGCCAACTGCTGATCGAAAGCGACGACGGCCTGTACCGCCTGTTCGAACCGACCCCGGGCCGGGCCGCGCTGCTGCGCCTGAGCCAACTGGGTGACCGCAACGACAACCGCATCCACCTCGACTACGACGACGCCGGACGCCTGGTGCGGCTGCGCGACACCTTCGACCTGGTGCAAGTCGAGCTGATCCGCGAAGGCGAACGCGTCACCCACGTCGAACGCCTCTACCCCGACCAAACGCGGGAGGTGCTGGTCAGCTACGCCTACGACGCGGCCAACACCCTCGCCGAAGTGCGTGACGCCAGCGGCCAGGTGCAACGGCGCTTTCGCTACGACGCCGGGCGGCGGATGGTCGAACACCAACTGCCCACCGGCCTGCACTGCTTCTACGAATGGGCCCTGATCGACGACCAGGAATGGCGCGTGGTCCGCCACTGGACCGACGAAGGCGACGCCTACCAGTTCGACTATGACCTCAAGGCCGGCATCACCCGCATCCGCGACAGTTTGCAGCGCGTCAGCACCCGGCAGTGGAACAGCCAGCACCAGATCACCCAATACACCGACAACCTCGGCCACACCTGGCTGTTCGAATGGAACGATGAGCGCCAGATGCTCAGCGCCACCGATCCACAGGGCGGCCAGTACCAATTCAACTATGACGACGCTGGCAACCTGATCAGCGAAACCGACCCGTTGGGCCGCAGCGAATCCACCCTCTGGCTCGAACACTGGGCCCTGCCGCTGGTGGACACTAACGCCGCCGGCAACAGCTGGCAGTATCGCTACGACCCTCGGGGCAATTGCATCGCCGAGACCGACCCGCTGGGTCACGTCACCCGCTACCGCTACGACAGCCACGGCCAGGT
>NZ_JBKGGU010000051.1:0-1898 GCF_052042015.1 Pseudomonas sp. SMV71
GGATCGAGTAGGAGGCGGATTTACATCCGCCGTCCTCTCACACCACCGTACGTACGGTTCCGTATACGGCGGTTCAGGTTATGCGGATAAGCCGTTGATCGTATCCAGTATCGAGACCAGTCCCAGCTGGTTCCACAGTTTCTTCGGCAACGCCTGATTCATATGTGACGCTCCCGAGTTCCACCAAGGACCTCGGCCATTGGCTGCTGATGTACGGGCACGCCCTTCGTGGATACCCAGGCGCATCAGGTTGCGTGTCCTCGTTGAGGGCTGCTTCCATTGGCGCCAGACGATACATCGAAGTTTGCGTCGTACCCAACCGTCCAGCTCTTCGAGCGGTTTCTTGCTTTGGCTGAGCTTGAAGTAGCCTGCCCAGCCACGCAGCATCGGATTTACACGCTCGATGACTTCCGCCATCTTGTGACCCCGTGCGCTGCGCAACAGGTCTCTGAGCCGGTCGCGTAAGCGCCCCAGGCTCAGCGTCGCCACTTTCAATCTTGGCTGTCGGTGCCTGCTCATTCCATAACCCAGGTAATCACAGACCCAAGGCCGCGCCACACGACTCTTCTCTCGATTCAGCGATAGTTTCAAACGCTGACCCAGGAAGCGCTCAACCCCGGCCAACACCCGTTCGCCGGCACGACGACTGCGCACATAAATGTTCGCATCGTCGGCATAACGCACGAAGCGATGGCCCCGTCGCTCCAGCTCGCAGTCGAGTTCGTTGAGCAGGATGTTCGACAGCAACGGCGAGAGCGGGCCGCCTTGCGGCGTACCCTCCTGTCGTCGGCTGACGATCCCACCTGCCATCGTCCCGGCTTCGAGGTAACGACGGATCAGCCTGAGCACCCGTTTGTCTTCGACTTGACGCCTGACGTAGGCCATCAATACATCGTGGTTGACCCGATCGAAGAATTTCTCCAGATCGAGTTCCACGCACCAGCGGTGGCCCGCCGCCACATGGGCACGGGCTGTTTCGATGGCTTGATGAGCGCTTCTGCCCGGACGAAAGCCATAGCTGTAGTCCGAGAACAGAGGATCGAAGATGGGCGTGAGCTGTTGCAGCAAGGCTTGTTGGATCAGGCGATCCACGACACAGGGAATGCCCAGCTGTCGCATTCCACCTTTAGGTTTTGGGATTTCGACAGCGCGCACACCTTGCGGGTGATACTCGCCGGCCAGCAACCGAGCCTTGAGGATCGGCCAATACTGATTCGTGTAGTCCGCCAGTTGCTCCACCGTCATGCCATCGGCACCCGGTGCGCCCTTGTTGCTGACCACACGCTGATACGCACGCCGCAGGTTGGCGGGTGCAAGCACCCGCTCCATCAGCGTCTGCGGCTCCGCGTTCGTCCACGTCACAGACGCCGCCGATGCCTGCGCACTGCCGGCCGCAGGCCCTGGATTCCGTCCAGCACCTGGGGTTACAGCCCTCTTATCGAGAGATTTCTGCTTTGGCGACATTCGACGAGACTCTGACGCCTACTGGCGGCATAACCTGTTCGGCCCTTGGTGGCTTGGTTGACCGCCACTTACTATGGCTTCGGCTGACTTCTGCACGTTCATCCCGTCGCCTCTCGACGCTCGGTAGCACAGTGGCAAACATGCAGATCTCCCAGGGTAATTCGCGCGACCTTCCTGCTTATGCCTGTCGGATCTACGTTACAACGTTCCGTGCAAGTATTGGGCTTTGAAGATATTGGCCTTCTTACCCCGCTGCACCGCCTAATCCGCTTCCTGTTCGTCAGGCCAGCATTTTGCCTCGGGCTTCCTTCAGATTCGCAGTCACCCGCGACACCCTTGCCTCTGGCTAACACTTCCCCTTGCCGGGTGTGTAGAGGACTTTCACCTCCAAGTCACCAGCGAGGCCACCACAGCCAAGCTGGTTGCGCTTGCGC
>NZ_JBKGGU010000052.1:0-1408 GCF_052042015.1 Pseudomonas sp. SMV71
TCGTCACGCCAAACGATGCGTTGGCAGGCGGCGATAACCTGAGCGTCAAGATCGACGACGCCAAAGGTGGCAACTACGAAAAACTCGTCATCGACGGCAAGTCGGCTGACACCACCGTCACTGATACCCAGGACAACACCGGCCTGAGCCTCAGCGCCACCGGTACGGTTGCCGAGGGTGGCCAGATCACCTACACCGCGACCCTGACCAATGCTGCCGGTACGCCTGTTACCGTTACCCTGAGCAACGGCGCGGTCATCAATATCGCTGCCGGAGCAACCACCGGCACCGTCACCGTTGATGCGCCGAAAGACGACGTCTACAAAGACGCCGGCAAGGTGGAAGTCAGCATCGATAAAGCCACGGGCGGTAACTTCGAGAACCTGGTTCCGAGCACCACGCCTGCGGTTACTGACGTCACCGATACCATCGACACCAGCACCGTTTCGCTTACCGCGACGTCGACTGTTGCCGAGGGTGGCACAGTCATCTACACCGCATCGGTCAACGCGCCAGTCACCGGCGCTCCGCTGGTTGTCACCCTGTCGAACGGCCAAACCATTACCATCCCGGTTGGCGCGAGCTCGGGCAGCGTGAATTTCGTCACGCCAAACGATGCCCTCGCTGGCGGCGACAACCTGAGCGTCAAGATCGACGACGCCAAAGGTGGCAACTACGAGAAGCTGGAGATCGACGGCAAAACGGCTGACACCACCGTCACCGATACCCAGGACACGACCGGTCTTACCCTGACCGCGACTGATACTGTGGCCGAAGGCGGTTCGATCGTTTACACCGCCACCCTGAGCAACGCCGCCGGAACGCCTGTCACCGTTACTTTGAGCAACGGTGCTGTGATTAATATCGCTGCCGGTGCAACCACCGGCACCGTCACCGTTGATGCGCCGAAAGACGACGTCTACAAAGACGCCGGCAAGGTGGAAGTCAGCATCGATAAAGCCACGGGCGGTAACTTCGAGAATCTGGTTCCAAGCACCACGCCTGCGGTTACTGACGTCACCGATACCATCGACACCAGCACCGTTTCGCTTACCGCGACGTCGACTGTTGCCGAGGGCGGCACCGTCGTCTACACCGCATCGGTCAACGCGCCAGTCACCGGCGCTCCGCTGGTTGTCACCCTGTCGAACGGCCAAACCATTACCATCCCGGTTGGCGCGAGCAGCGGCTCGGTCAACTTCGTTACCCCGAACGATGCGTTGGCAGGCGGCGACAACCTGAGCGTCAAGATCGACGACGCCAAGGGCGGCAACTACGAGAAGCTGGAGATCGACGGCAAAACGGCTGATACCACCGTCACCGATACTCAGGACACGACCGGTCTGACCCTGACCGCGACTGATACTGTGGCCGAAGGCGGTTCGATCGTTTACACCGCCACCTTGAC
>NZ_JBKGGU010000053.1:0-1241 GCF_052042015.1 Pseudomonas sp. SMV71
GACTCACCCACATGGGTTACAAATCAGTTCACACACATAGGTAACAGTTTTTAACTGGCAGGGTCGGTTTTCGAGGATCTGACCATGCCATGGCGAGAGCTGAAACCTATGGACCTGAAACTGCTATTCATCGCGGACTACATCAAAGGCCCGCCCAGCTTCAGTGCGCTTTGCCAGGCCTACGACATCAGTCGCAAGACTGGCTATAAATGGGTCGAGCGGTATGAGAAGGAAGGGCCCGCCGGACTGGAAGAACATAGCCGTCGTCGGCTTACCCAGGAATGGGTAGTGCCCCTGGCTGTCCGTGAGGCGATCATTGAATTGCGCGGTCGGGGTGAAACAGAGCCTGGTCCCAAGAAAATTCAGGCGGCTTTGCTCGAGCGTTTCCCTGACCAGGCGCCGCCATCAAAGACATCGATCTACAACATCCTAAAGAAAGCTGAGCTGGTCAAACCACGCCGATTGCGTCAACGGGTGGCGGTTTATCCCAAACCACTGCAGAAAGCAGATGCTCCCAACCAGCTATTCAGCGCCGATTACAAAGGCCAATTCCTGACAGGTGCGGGCGTCTGGTGCTATCCATTGACGATCATGGACCATGCCAGTCGCTTCTTGCTCGCTTGCCACAGCATGGCTAATACCAACTTCCAGGAAACCCAGGCGGTGTTTACTCAGGTGTTTCGTGAGCATGGTCTACCGGAGCGCATTCGTACCGACAATGGTGTTCCGTTTGCGAGCAAGGGGCGTGCGGGCCTTTCCCAGTTATCCATCTGGTGGTTGCGTCTAGGGATCATTCCTGAGCGGATCGCCCCCGGAAGGCCGGAGCAAAATGGTCGGCATGAACGTATGCATCGAACGTTGAAAAGCACTCTTCCATCACCACCAACGGTAGCGTGGGAGGCTCAACAACGGCACTTTGATCGTTTCAGGCAACATTATAATTACGAGCGTTTGCATGAAGCTCTGGAGCAAAAGACACCCGCGTCCTGCTATAAGCCTTCGCCCCGCCAATACCCTGAGAAGCTTCCCGAGATGACCTACCCGAGCCATATCGATAGCCTCCAAGCGGACTGCTCGGGCATCGTCAATTGCCGTGGTCTAAGGGTCTACGTTGGTTATGTGCTCAAGCATCAGACCATTGGACTGGAACAAGTAGAGGACGGGATCTGGGATGTTATCTTCGGTCCAATCATCCTCGGACGGGTTGATGTAAGAGATGCCAGTGATGGCTACGTGACACT
>NZ_JBKGGU010000055.1:0-857 GCF_052042015.1 Pseudomonas sp. SMV71
AGGCTCGGTGTTCCCTCACTCCGGCATTGCTCCGTGGGCCCGCCGCGATGGGCCATCCATGGCCCTGCGCGGCTAACCCGGCATCCATGCCGGGTTGCCCACTGCGCAATGCCTGCGTTCGGCCCTTGTGGTTGATGGGGCGCTTAAGATCAAGATCAAGATCCAAAGCCAAAGCCAAAGCCAAAGCCAAAGCCAAAGCCAAAGCCAAAGGCTTCGGTATGGAAACATGCTGCCCGTGGCGAGGGAGCTTGCTCCCGCTGGGTGGCGCAGCCGCCCTCTTTTTATTGACGTCCACTGCGCGGTCCAGCGGGAGCAAGCCGCTTTGCCACGTTTTAGGTGCGCTCAAGGATGTGTATTGAGTTCGTCCAGCATTCGATTGGTCAACAAACCGCCTAGCTCAATCAGTTGCTGAATGCCTAGGGCAAAATAACGCCGCGAACCATCCAGGTCGCGAGCAGGCTCGCTCCCACAGAGAGGACGGTGGCTGTTTATCAGTTTTCAGACAAGGCAAAAAACTGTGGGAGCGGGCTTGCCCGCGAAGGCGGTGGCTCAGCTTGCATCAGTGTTGGATGTACCGCCGCCATCGCGAGCAGGCTCGCTCCCACAATTGGATCGGGGTACAACCGGAAACACCAGGCCGACCCCTAGGCCGCCTCGCTTTTGCTTTTGATCTTGATCTTGATCTTGGACGCCCCATCAACCACAAGGGCCGAACGCAGGCATTGCGTAGTGGGCAACCCGGCATGGATGCCGGGATAGCCGCGCAGGGCCATGGAGGGCCCATCGCGGCGGGCCCACGGAGCAATGCCGGAGTGAGGGAACACCGAGCGTAAGCGAGGTGCCCAGTGGTGGGGCAA
>NZ_JBKGGU010000056.1:0-515 GCF_052042015.1 Pseudomonas sp. SMV71
TGATGGTCAACGTGTTGCCCAGCGCCGTGGTGATCGACTGCGGGAAACCCGCCGCCACACCACCGGTCACCACGTTGATCCCGCCCACGCTCAAGGTCTGCACACCGTCCAATGCCGTGACGGTAAAAGTGCCGCTTTGAGTGAGTGCGGGGGCATCCGGACTGCTGCCGTCGCTGAGGTTTTTCTCCTGGACGGTCAGCTCGCCGCCCTCGGTGTCGAGGCCGTTGATGACCACCGGGTCGTCGTTGTTGTGCACTTGCAGCACCAGGTTTGCAGTGCTGGTGTCACCGTCGGCGTCGGTCAGGGTGTAGGTGAAGGTTTCGCTGCCATTACCCCCACCGTGCAGGCCTTTGAAATCGGCGTCGGCGGTGTTGAGGGTGTAAGTGTAGGAACCGTCGGCGTTGAGGACCAGGGTGCCGTAGGTGCCGGTGAAGGTGCCCGGCGTGACAGGACCGGACGCGACATGGTCGGCGCCTTCGGTGTCGTTGGTCAGTACGCTGCCGGTCAGGGTGAGT
>NZ_JBKGGU010000057.1:0-514 GCF_052042015.1 Pseudomonas sp. SMV71
AAAACCGATCGTAGTCCGGATCGCAGTCTGCAACTCGACTGCGTGAAGTCGGAATCGCTAGTAATCGCGAATCAGAATGTCGCGGTGAATACGTTCCCGGGCCTTGTACACACCGCCCGTCACACCATGGGAGTGGGTTGCACCAGAAGTAGCTAGTCTAACCTTCGGGAGGACGGTTACCACGGTGTGATTCATGACTGGGGTGAAGTCGTAACAAGGTAGCCGTAGGGGAACCTGCGGCTGGATCACCTCCTTAATCGACGACAGCAGCGGCTCCATGAGCTCCCACACGAATTGCTTGATTCATTGAAGAAGACGATTGGGTCTGTAGCTCAGTTGGTTAGAGCGCACCCCTGATAAGGGTGAGGTCGGCAGTTCGAATCTGCCCAGACCCACCAATTACTGGTGCACCCTGTAGCGATACGGGGCCATAGCTCAGCTGGGAGAGCGCCTGCCTTGCACGCAGGAGGTCAGCGGTTCGATCCCGCTTGGCTCCACCATTACCGATTGGTGA
>NZ_JBKGGU010000058.1:0-508 GCF_052042015.1 Pseudomonas sp. SMV71
CCTGCCCGACGCCAGTCACCGGGTTTTTTCCTACGACGCCCTGGGGCGTTTGTTGAGTCGCCAGGATGAACACGGCGCACTCACCCATTACCACTGGGACGCCATGGGCCGGCTGCTCCAGACCACCTCGCCAACGGGCGCGATCCGGGCCTGGACCTACAACGCCTACGGCAAGGTCACCGCCGAGCGCGACGAGCTGGGGCGGGTCACCCGTTATGAATACGCCGACGACCTGCACTTGGTCAGCCGCCGCCTCAACCCCGACGGCACGGCGCTCAAGTACCGCTACGACTCGGCGCGGCTGTTGCTGACCGAGATCGAAAACGAACGCGGCGAAACCTATCGGCTGGACTACACGCCCGGCGGACTGATCCGACAGCAAGTCGGCTTCGATGGGCAACGCACCGCCTATGCCTACGACCTCAACGGCCACCTGCTGGAGAAAACCGAGCACGGCGACGACGGCACGCAACGGGTCACCGGCTACCAGCGCGACGCGGCCGGGCGG
>NZ_JBKGGU010000059.1:0-453 GCF_052042015.1 Pseudomonas sp. SMV71
CGTCGAGATCATCGATGCCACCGGCAAAAGCAAGAAACTGCGCTGGAACCCGTTCGGCCAACTCGTCGAGCACATCGATTGTTCGGGCTACCCGACGCGGTTCAGCTATGACTCGCGTGGCTATCTGCTGACCATCACCGATGCCCTCGGCGAGCGCACCCAGTTCAGCTACGACGCCCAAGGCCGGCTGCTCAGCAGCCAGTTGCCGGACGGCCGCACCGAGCACTATCAGCGCGACGCCGCCGGCCAGCTCACCGGCTACACCGACCCGGCCGGCCACACCACGCATTACCAGCACAACCGTCGCGGCCAGGTGCGCCAACGCACCGACGCCCACGGCCGGCAGGTGCAGTTTGCCTATGACGGCTTTGGCCGGCTGCAAGCGTTGGTCAATGAGAATGGCGAAAGCTATCGGTTCGCCTGGGATGCCGGGGATCGCCTGGTCGAGCAGCA
>NZ_JBKGGU010000060.1:0-453 GCF_052042015.1 Pseudomonas sp. SMV71
CGTTGCTCGACCAGGCGATCCCCGGCATCCCAGGCAAACCGATAGCTTTCGCCATTCTCATTGACCAACGCTTGCAGCCGGCCAAAGCCGTCATAGGCAAACTGCACCTGCCGGCCGTGGGCATCGGTGCGTTGGCGCACCTGGCCGCGGCGGTTGTGCTGGTAATGCGTGGTGTGGCCGGCCGGGTCGGTGTAGCCGGTGAGCTGGCCGGCGGCGTCGCGCTGATAGTGCTCGGTGCGGCCGTCCGGCAACTGGCTGCTGAGCAGCCGTCCCTGGGCGTCGTAGCTGAACTGGGTGCGCTCGCCGAGGGCATCGGTGATGGTTTGCAAATAGCCGCGCGAGTCGTAGCGAAAGCGCGTCGGGTAACCCGAGCAATCGATGTGCTCGACGAGTTGGCCGAACGGGTTCCAGCGCAGTTTCTTGCTTTTGCCGGTGGCATCGATGATCTCGACC
>NZ_JBKGGU010000061.1:0-431 GCF_052042015.1 Pseudomonas sp. SMV71
CCGGTGTGGAAGGGCGGGCTGTTCCCGTTCCTGTTCATCACCATCGCCTGTGGCGCGGTGTCGGGCTTCCATGCGTTGATCTCGTCGGGGACCACGCCCAAGCTGCTGGATAACGAAACCAACGCCCGCTACATCGGCTACGGCGGCATGCTCATGGAGTCCTTCGTGGCGATCATGGCGATGGTCGCCGCGTCGGTGATCGAGCCGGGCGTGTACTTCGCCATGAACAGCCCGGCGGCGGTGGTCGGCGGTGACGTCGCGGCGGCCGCGCAAACCATCAGCAGTTGGGGCTTTGCCATCACCCCTGACGCCTTGCAGGCGGTGGCCCGGGACATCGGCGAGACCACGATCCTGGCCCGTGCCGGCGGTGCGCCGACCCTGGCGGTGGGCATCGCGCAGATCCTGCACTCGGTGCTGCCGGGTGAGAACAC
>NZ_JBKGGU010000062.1:0-395 GCF_052042015.1 Pseudomonas sp. SMV71
CGTTGCCACACCGTCTGGGCCTTGAGCCGGCCCTGTTCGTCGTAGTCGTACTGGCTGCGCAGCAGGCCTTGCTGGCGTTGCACTTCGCGACCGCCGCGCAGCTGGTGGTCGGTAAGTCGGGTACCGTTGAGGTCGATGGCGGTCAGCGCCCCACCGACGGCGTGATGAAAATCCAGCTGGCTGTTGTCCGGCAGGCGCAGGTGGTTGAGGCGCCCGCAGGCGTCGTAGCGATAACGCAGGGTGCCCCAGCCCTGGTGCTCGCCAATCAGGCGGTCTTGGGCGTCGTATTCAAAGGCCAACGGGTGATCGGTGCCGTCGTCGACCGACACCAGCCGGCCCAGGCCGTCGTAGCGGTATTCGATCACCTGGCCGTCGGGCAAGGTCTTGATCAACAA
>NZ_JBKGGU010000063.1:0-395 GCF_052042015.1 Pseudomonas sp. SMV71
TGTTGCCACACCGTCTGGGCCTTGAGCCGGCCTTGGTCGTCGTAGTCGTACTGGCTGCGCAGCAGGCCTTGCTGGCGCTGCACTTCGCGACCGCCGCGCAGCTGGTGGTCGGTGAGTCGGGTACCGTTGAGGTCGATGGCGGTCAACGTGCCACCGGCGGCATGATGGAAATCCAGCTGACTGTGATCCGGCAGGCGCAGGTGGTTGAGGCGCCCGCAGGCGTCGTAGCGATAACGCAGGGTGCCCCAGCCCTGATGCTCGCCAATCAGGCGGTCTTGGGCGTCGTATTCAAAGGCCAGCGGGTGATCGGTGCCGTCGTCGACCGACACCAGCCGGCCCAGGCCGTCGTAGCGGTATTCGATCACCTGGCCGTCGGGCAAGGTCTTGACCAACAG
>NZ_JBKGGU010000064.1:0-394 GCF_052042015.1 Pseudomonas sp. SMV71
TCACGATCCGGCCGGCAACTTGTTGATGATGGACCGCCCCGGTCCCGTCACCGTCAAGGGCAACCGCCTGCTGCTGGACGGCGACCGGCACTACGACTACGACGCCTTCGGCAACCTGATCCGCGAACGCCGGGGCAAAGCCCACAGCCTCGTCACCGAATACCGCTACGACAGCCAGCACCGTCTGATCGGCCTCACCACCCCGGACGGTCGCGAAACCTCCTACCGCTACGACGCCTTCGGCCGACGCATCAGCAAGACCGTGGACGGCCTGACCACGGAATTTTTCTGGCAAGGCGACCAACTCGTTGCCGAAAGCAGCCCGCGCCACCACCGCAGCTACCTCTACGAACCCGGCACCTTCCGCCCCCTGGCCCTGCTCGACGGCAAAGGC
>NZ_JBKGGU010000065.1:0-394 GCF_052042015.1 Pseudomonas sp. SMV71
ACCTTTGCCGTCGAGCAGGGCCAGCGGGCGGAAGGTGCCGGGTTCGTAGAGGTAGCTGCGGTGGTGGCGCGGGCTGCTTTCGGCGACGAGTTGGTCGCCTTGCCAGAAAAATTCCGTGGTCAGGCCGTCCACGGTCTTGCTGATGCGTCGGCCGAAGGCGTCGTAGCGGTAGGAGGTTTCGCGACCGTCCGGGGTGGTGAGGCCGATCAGCCGGTGCTGGCTGTCGTAGCGGTATTCGGTGACGAGGCTGTGGGCCTTGCCCCGGCGTTCGCGGATCAGGTTGCCAAAGGCGTCGTAGTCGTAGTGCCGGTCGCCGTCCAGCAGCAGGCGGTTGCCCTTGACGGTGACGGGACCGGGGCGGTCCATCATCAACAGGTTGCCGGCCGGGTCGTGG
>NZ_JBKGGU010000066.1:0-385 GCF_052042015.1 Pseudomonas sp. SMV71
GATCCCCCACGGGCTCTCGGCCAGGGCCTTGACCACGATCAGCGCCAGCACCGCGAGGATGATGATCATGATCAGGAAGCAGCCGAACAGTGCGATGGTGCCGGGAATGCGGCCCATTTCCTCGCGGACCATGTCGCCCAGGGACCGGCCGTTGCGGCGGGTGGACAGGAACAGGACCATGAAGTCCTGCACCGCCCCGGCCAGCACCACCCCGGCGATCAGCCACAGCGTGCCGGGCAGGTAGCCCATCTGCGCGGCCAGCACCGGCCCCACCAGCGGCCCGGCGCCGGCGATGGCGGCGAAGTGGTGACCGAACAGGATGTGTTTATTGGTCGGGACGTAGTCCAGGCCATCGTTGTTGAGCACGGCAGGCGTGGCCCGGCGC
>NZ_JBKGGU010000067.1:0-385 GCF_052042015.1 Pseudomonas sp. SMV71
AATGCCCCACGGGCTCTCGGCCAGGGCCTTGACCACGATCAGCGCCAGCACCGCAAGGATGATGATCATGATCAGGAAGCAGCCGAACAGCGCGATGGTGCCGGGAATGCGGCCCATTTCCTCGCGGACCATGTCGCCCAGGGACCGACCGTTGCGGCGGGTGGACAGGAACAGGACCATGAAGTCCTGCACCGCACCGGCCAGCACCACCCCGGCGATCAGCCACAGCGTGCCGGGCAGGTAGCCCATCTGCGCGGCCAGCACCGGCCCCACCAGCGGCCCGGCGCCAGCGATGGCGGCGAAGTGGTGACCGAACAGGATGTGTTTATTGGTCGGGACGTAGTCCAGGCCATCGTTGTTGAGCACGGCAGGCGTGGCCCGGCGT
>NZ_JBKGGU010000068.1:0-382 GCF_052042015.1 Pseudomonas sp. SMV71
GCCCGAGCTTGCGCCAACTGGAATGGTGATGGTTTGACCGTTCGACAGGGTGACAACCAGCGGAGCGCCGGTGACCGGGGCGTTGACCGAGGCGGTGTAGATGACTGTGCCACCTTCGGCAACGGTCGAGGTCGCGGTGAGCGAGACGGTGCTGGTGTCGATGGTGTCGGTGACGTCAGTGACCGCAGGCGTCGTGCTTGGCACCAGATTCTCGAAGTTACCACCCGTGGCTTTATCAATGCTGACTTCCACTTTGCCGGCGTCTTTGTAGACGTCGTCCTTCGGCGCATCAACGGTGACGGTGCCGGTGGTTGCACCGGCAGCGATATTAATCACAGCACCGTTGCTCAGGGTGACGGTAACAGGCGTACCGGCAGCGTTG
>NZ_JBKGGU010000069.1:0-356 GCF_052042015.1 Pseudomonas sp. SMV71
CCGTCGATCTCCAGCTTCTCGTAGTTGCCGCCCTTGGCGTCGTCGATCTTGACGCTCAGGTTGTCGCCGCCAGCGAGGGCATCGTTTGGCGTAACGAAGTTCACGCTGCCCGAGCTTGCGCCAACTGGAATGGTGATGGTTTGACCGTTCGACAGGGTGACGACCAGCGGGGCGCCGGTGACTGGGGCGTTGACCGAGGCGGTGTAAACCACCGTTCCACCTTCGGCGACGGTCGAAGTGGCCGACAGGCTCACAGTCGAAGTGTCGATGGTATCGGTGACGTCAGTGACCGCGGGCGTGGTGCTTGGCACCAAGTTCTCGAAGTTACCGCCCGTGGCTTTATCGATGCTGACTTC
>NZ_JBKGGU010000070.1:0-355 GCF_052042015.1 Pseudomonas sp. SMV71
GCTCACCCTGACCGGCAGTGTACTGACCAACGACACCGAAGGCGCCGACCATGTCGCGTCCGGCCCAATCACACCGGGCACTTTCACCGGTACCTACGGCACCCTGGTCCTCAACGCCGACGGTTCCTACACTTACACGCTCAACACCGCCGACGCCGATTTCAAAGGCCTGCACGGTGGGGGTAATGGCAGCGAAACCTTCACCTACACCCTGACCGACGCCGACGGTGACACCAGCACTGCAAACCTTGTGCTGCAAGTTCACAACAACGACGATCCGGTGATCATCAACGGCCTCGACACTGAAGGCGGTGAACTGACCGTCCAGGAAAAAAACCTCAGCGACGGCAGCAGT
>NZ_JBKGGU010000071.1:0-302 GCF_052042015.1 Pseudomonas sp. SMV71
ACGGTGCCGAGCATCAGGGCGATCCCGGCCAGCATCTGGTTGGAGATGCCGAACAGCGGCCACAAGGTGTTGATGCCGCCCAGCGGATCGATCACGCCCTGGTACAGCAGGTAGCCCCACAGCGCCACGCACCCGGCGGTGGCGATCAGGTTGGCGGTCCAGGATTCGGTGCGCTTGAGCGCCGGCACGAACGAGCCGAGCAAGTCCTGCAGCATGAAGCGCCCGGCACGGGTGCCGGCGTCCACCGCGGTGAGGATGAACAGCGCTTCGAACAGGATCGCGAAGTGGTACCAGAACGCCAT
>NZ_JBKGGU010000072.1:0-296 GCF_052042015.1 Pseudomonas sp. SMV71
ATGGAAGACATGTCGATGAACGGCCGTGGCGCCTTCACCTCCGACCGCTTCAACTTCGGCGGCGGCGAATATGCTTTCAATGAAAAACGCACCCAGGTCGGCGTGTGGTACGCGGAACTGTCCGACATCTACCAGCAGCAGTATTTCAACCTGACCCACAGCCAGCCCATCGGCGACTGGACCCTGGGCGCCAACCTCGGCTACTTCACCGGCAAGGAAGACGGCAGCGCCCTGGCCGGCGACCTGGACAACAAAACCGCGTTCGCCATGCTCTCGGCCAAGTACGGCGGCAACAC
>NZ_JBKGGU010000073.1:0-294 GCF_052042015.1 Pseudomonas sp. SMV71
GCTCGCCAATGCAGCCTTTGGGCACCGGGTTCAGATCGCCATCCAGCAAGTACCACGACAGGTCGGCGATGGGTTCGCCAATCGGGCTGCTGGCGTCCTGTTCCAGATCAGCCAGGGACAACGGACGGTAGGTTACGTGCACGGTGGTTTCGGTGATGCCGTACATGTTGATCAATTGCGGTGCCGTATCGCCGAAGCGCTCGAACCACGGGCGCAGGCTCTTCACGTCCAGCGCTTCGCCACCGAACACCACGTAGCGCAAGGTGTTGCTGCGGCTGTCGGCGCAGGCCTCGC
>NZ_JBKGGU010000074.1:0-294 GCF_052042015.1 Pseudomonas sp. SMV71
ACGAGGCCTGCGTCGACAGCCGCAGCAACGCCTTGCGCTACGTGGTGTTCGGTGGCGAAGCGCTGGACGTGAAGAGCCTGCGCCCGTGGTTCGAGCGCTTCGGCGATACGGCACCGCAATTGATCAACATGTACGGCATCACCGAAACCACGGTGCACGTGACCTACCGTCCACTGTCCATCGCTGATCTGGAACAGGACGCCAGCAGCCCGATTGGCGAACCCATCGCCGACCTGGCGTGGTACCTGCTGGACGGCGATCTGAACCCGGTGCCCAAAGGCTGCATCGGCGAGT
>NZ_JBKGGU010000075.1:0-283 GCF_052042015.1 Pseudomonas sp. SMV71
GCTCGCGTCGTTGCGCGGGCTGTTGCCACGGAACTGCCCGCCGTAGAGGCTCAGGCCGTTGATTTCGGTAGAGGTCACCTGGCCGCCACGGAAGGTTTGCGGCAGGGAGCGGCCGTCGTCGGAACGCAGGATCGGCAGCACCGGCATCCACTCGCCGACCTTCAGCTCCGTCTTCGACACCTTGGCTTTGAGCGCCACGCCCAGCCGCCCGAAGTCATCGGCCGGACGCCCGTCATCGTGCACCGGCAGCAACTGCGTGCCCGCCGTGCCGCGACCGCCGTCC
>NZ_JBKGGU010000076.1:0-283 GCF_052042015.1 Pseudomonas sp. SMV71
CGACGGCGGTCGCGGCACGGCGGGCACGCAGTTGCTGCCGGTGCACGATGACGGGCGTCCGGCCGATGACTTCGGGCGCCTGGGCGTGGCGCTCAAGGCCAAGGTGTCGAAGACGGAGCTGAAGGTCGGCGAGTGGATGCCGGTGCTGCCGATCCTGCGTTCCGACGACGGCCGCTCCCTGCCGCAAACCTTCCGTGGCGGCCAGGTGACCTCTACCGAGATCAACGGCCTGAGCCTCTACGGCGGGCAGTTCCGTGGCAACAGCCCGCGCAACGACGCGAGT
>NZ_JBKGGU010000077.1:0-253 GCF_052042015.1 Pseudomonas sp. SMV71
GCCCGAGCTTGCGCCAACTGGAATGGTGATGGTTTGACCGTTCGACAGGGTGACAACCAGCGGGGCGCCGGTGACTGGCGCGTTGACCGATGCGGTGTAGATGACTGGGCCACCTTCGGCAACAGTCGAGGTCGCGGTGAGCGAGACGGTGCTGGTGTCGATGGTATCGGTGACGTCAGTAACCGCAGGCGTGGTGCTCGGAACCAGATTCTCGAAGTTACCGCCTGTGGCTTTATCGATGCTGACTTCCACC
>NZ_JBKGGU010000078.1:0-244 GCF_052042015.1 Pseudomonas sp. SMV71
CACCTTGCCGGCATCTTTGTAGACGTCGTCCTTCGGCGCATCAACGGTGACGGTACCAGTGGTTTTGCCAGCGTCGATGTGTATGACCGCGCCGTTGCTCAGGGTGACGGTAACAGGCGTACCGGCAGCGTTGCTCAGGGTCGCGGTGTAAACGATCGAACCGCCTTCGGCCACAGTATCAGTCGCGGTCAGGGTAAGACCGGTCGTGTCCTGGGTATCGGTGACGGTGGTGTCAGCCGATTTG
>NZ_JBKGGU010000079.1:0-242 GCF_052042015.1 Pseudomonas sp. SMV71
CGGGCAGTTGGGTCTGGATCAGGTTACCGAGTTCGTCGTAGTGGTGTTGCAGGCGGCCGGCGGCGCTGTGTTCTTCCAGCAACTGGCCGGTGGCGTCGTAGGCGAAGCTCAGGCTTTGCACGTTGCCTTGCAGGTCGGTGAAGGTGACGGCGGTGAGCTGGTCCAGCGGGTCGTAGGTGTAGTCGGTACGGCCATCGTCGGTGATCTTGGCGATCAACCGTCCTGCGCCGTCGCGTTCCAGT
>NZ_JBKGGU010000080.1:0-242 GCF_052042015.1 Pseudomonas sp. SMV71
TGGGCAGTTGGGTCTGGATCAGGTTGCCGAGCTCGTCGTAGTGGTGTTGCAGGCGGCCGGCGGCGCTGTGTTCTTCCAGCAACTGGCCGGTGGCGTCGTAGGCGAAGCTCAGGCTCTGCACGTTGCCTTGCAGGTCGGTGAAGGTGACGGCGGTGAGCTGGTCCAGCGGGTCGTAGGTGTAGTCGGTGCGGCCATCGTCGGTGACCTTGGCGATCAGCCGTCCTGCGGCGTCGCGTTCCAGC
>NZ_JBKGGU010000081.1:0-229 GCF_052042015.1 Pseudomonas sp. SMV71
GCCCATACCGTTGGTGAACTGGGTCAGCGCCGGCATTTTCAGCTCGGGCATGGTGATCAGGATGCCGATCGCCAGGGCGACGATGGTGCCGATCTTGAGGAACGTCGACAGGTAGTCCCGTGGCGCCAGGATCAGCCACACCGGCAGCACCGCCGCGACGAAACCGTAGCCGATCAGCATCCAGGTGATCTGGATCCCGGTGAAGGTGAAGGCCTTGGCCCAGACCGGG
>NZ_JBKGGU010000082.1:0-229 GCF_052042015.1 Pseudomonas sp. SMV71
CCCCATACCGTTGGTGAACTGGGTCAGCGCCGGCATTTTCAGCTCGGGCATGGTGATCAGGATGCCGATCGCCAGGGCGACGATGGTGCCGATCTTGAGGAACGTCGACAGGTAGTCCCGTGGTGCCAGGATCAGCCACACCGGCAGCACCGCCGCGACGAAACCGTAGCCGATCAGCATCCAGGTGATCTGGATCCCGGTGAAGGTGAAGGCCTTGGCCCAGACCGGA
>NZ_JBKGGU010000083.1:0-227 GCF_052042015.1 Pseudomonas sp. SMV71
AACGCGTACACCAACGCAACGCTGACGGCGCTGTTCCTGTTCGTGGTGCTGAGCATCCTGTTCTACGCGCTCAAGGTCGGCATCGCCGCCTGGGGCACGAAGGAACGTACGGATAAAGAAGCCCCCTTCCAGGCCCTGCCGGACGCCTGACGCGAGGATTGCACGATGTTCAATGACTTGAGTCGCCTCGGTAAATACCTCGGTCAGGCCGCCCGCCTGATGGTCGG
>NZ_JBKGGU010000084.1:0-226 GCF_052042015.1 Pseudomonas sp. SMV71
TGCTTTTGCACCGGCGCCGGCAAGGAGGGCTGGCTGCTGTGGCGGCGTTGGCGGGCGCGCAGGCGGCCGCTGCGGTCGTATTCGCTGCGGGTGCTGATCTGCCCCTGGGTGCGCAGCACTTCGCGGTGCAGGCGGTCGCGCTCGAAGTCGCTGATGACCTGGCCGTCGAGGTTGATCTGGTGCAGGTGGCCGCTGCCGTAGTACAGGCGATTGACCCAGCGGCCAT
>NZ_JBKGGU010000085.1:0-220 GCF_052042015.1 Pseudomonas sp. SMV71
AAACACCACGTGCTGCATCTGCTCGATGCTCTTGGCCGGGGCCAGGACTTGCCCTGCGGCCAGCGCTTCGTTGTATTTGCGCGCCAGGGCCAAAAAGCCGATCGCCGGGTTGGCGTCGAACAGCTTGATCAGGCCCGCCGTGGTGGTGCAGATCAGCAGCCAGGACGCCGGCAGCAGCGTGACCCAGACGTAGCGCTGGCGCTTCATCTTGATCAGCACC
>NZ_JBKGGU010000086.1:0-220 GCF_052042015.1 Pseudomonas sp. SMV71
GAACACCACGTGCTGCATCTGCTCGACGCTCTTGGCCGGGGCCAGGACTTGCCCTGCGGCCAGCGCTTCGTTGTATTTGCGCGCCAGGGCCAGAAAGCCGATCGCCGGGTTGGCGTCGAACAGCTTGATCAGGCCCGCCGTGGTGGTGCAGATCAGCAGCCAGGACGCCGGCAGCAGCGTGACCCAGACGTAGCGCTGGCGCTTCATCTTGATCAGCACT
>NZ_JBKGGU010000087.1:0-208 GCF_052042015.1 Pseudomonas sp. SMV71
CTCAGGGTCGCGGTGTAAACGATCGAACCGCCTTCGGCGACGCTGTCGGTTGCCGAGAGCGTCAGGCCAGTCGTGTCCTGGGTGTCGGTGACGGTGGTGTCAGCCGACTTGCCGTCGATCTCCAGTTTTTCGTAGTTGCCGCCCTTGGCGTCGTCGATCTTGACGCTCAGGTTATCGCCGCCTGCCAACGCATCGTTTGGCGTGACGA
>NZ_JBKGGU010000088.1:0-203 GCF_052042015.1 Pseudomonas sp. SMV71
TTCGATGCGGAAACCGCGGATCTTCACTTGATGGTCGATCCGTCCGACGTACTCGATTACGCCGTCGCTGCGGTACTGCGCCAGGTCGCCGGTGCGGTACAACCGTGCGCCGCTGTCGCCGAACGGATCGGGAATGAAGCGCAGCGCGGTCAGGTCGCCACGCTTCAGATAACCCCGCGCCAGACCGGCGCGGCCGACGTACA